>JAOKFZ010000036.1 GCA_028247315.1 Bacteroidia bacterium
ACTATCCCCTTCACCAAATCCGCTCTCTACCAAAACCGCTCTCTCTCCTTTCCATAAGGCAAGTACCCCGAGGGAATTTTTCCCGTCTAAACGAATCGCTTCTTTGGCAAATAGCGGATACGCCAATTTTTGCTTAACACTTTTGCTAAAGGCCATTTTGAGCATGACCAAAACCAATAATTCATGATCTGCCATACTGCTGTAAGCTCCATTGAGTGGCACTGCAAACTGAAAAGCTGCACCAGCACCAACCTTCGTACGTGTTAAAATATTAGATCCGTCTTTGAGAGACAATATTCGCTGAGAGGACCCACTTCCTTTGAGTTGATAGCATTTTTTTACTTTAGGTAGTAATACATTCTCTGGCACTTTTTTGTATACATCCTTGACAAAGGGATGTATCAAATCTCTTCTTGAAATACTCAGGTCTTTTTGGATGACAGCTCCGTATGAAGCTGCCCCTAATGTATTGCTAAGTATGGTGTAATCTAAACCAATAGCATTGGGGACTATGGCTACTACTCCACCTTTGTTGGCAAATATCCTGAGCTGCTCAGCAAGCCCACTACTTACTACTGGCAAGGCGTTAAGAATAATAAAATCGTATTTATCTAACCCTGCGTAGTCTATGTTTCCTGCGGCACTATACGTAAGAGAGAACACAGCATCTTTGCCAAATATCTTGACTACCTCGCTAGACGGCAAACCTATTTGCAGAACATTGATGCTTGGCTTTATGTGGACAGCAAAGTGGTACACATTATCAAACACCACAGGAACATCTGTGAGACTAACCTCACCAGAAACCCATCCTTTTTGAGCACTCGTAAAACCTAAATCTAAGACCCGCACACCTTTGCCCTCTATACCAAAACTCTCAACTCCGTGTTGTACACCATTCACCTTGAGCACCACCACACTTGACTCTACACGCTGTGGCCCATTGTTTACTACTTTTACTTTCAGTTTTACGGGTGTGTTGGGTCTACTCACGGGCTCATCCAACCATACAGAATCTATGGATAGATTTTGTAACGCTTCGGGTTTTAGCTGAACTAAATTGAGCACCAAACTACTATCGAGTATAGTAGCTGCATTCGCACTTTGTTGAAAATCACTAATGGCAAAAGAATAGTGCGATGCAAAACCCTCCGAAACAAATTTATTATTCATCTTCTGAATAATTTTTGCAAAGTCATTGGGGTGATAATCTATCGCTAAATCATCTATAATTTTAAGAGCCTTGTCTGGCGAGTACAGTCTATTGCTAAAAGTGCTCAATGCATTATCGAGTATTTGTACCTCCGCATCTTTGGGTAGGTTGTGCACTATCTGTCTAGCAGCATTTTTGCCGTATTCGAAAAGCTGACCGTCTTGCCCTTCTGCTCGCATACTCTCCGAGTTATCTAGGTACACGCTTATCAACTTGCGACCATCTTTGGTACTTTCTTCTGGCAAAAAGGGTTGTGCAAAGGCGAAAATCAGTGCTGTTAGAGCCAGCATACGTGTGGCCAAGATTAACCATTTTTTAATTTGGCGGGTCTTGCGGCTTTCTGTTTGAATCTCTTTTAGCATATCTACATTACTAAAAATGACCTTTTGGTATCGCCTAAAATTGAATAAATGAATAATAAGTGGTACTGCTAGCAGTCCTAAAGCCCATAAAAATAGTGGTTGCAGAAAACTCATGAATACAATGCAAATTTAACCCGAATAATGTAGATAACCATTCGCGTACTTTATTACGTTTACGGGACAATAAAGGCATGAATGACTACAGTGTTGATCCTTAGATTTATTCAGGACCATCTACACAAATTTTCTTAACCTTTATTTTTCAACTTCATTAATCAAAATGATGAAACACGTCTTTCTGCAAAAAAAATCAAAACCGTTTACAAATCGGCTAATAAATCCTCAAAGGGTATTGGGCTTTTGTAGTTGAAACCTGTGTAGTAATTGCACTGTATTTTGAACTGGATACCTCCTTTTGCATCTTTTTTAGTTTCCACTATGACATTGCCATAGCGTTGCTCATACTTACCGTGTGCATCAAAACTTGGTTTTGGTTTAAAAAAATAGTGCCAGCTTTCTTGAGTTGACCCACTCTTACGTTCAGACGTATGCTTATTTACTTGAATAATGTAGTCTTTCTGCTCCATACTGCCTTTAATGTAATCCATTAGGTAGTGGCAGTAATCTTCTTGCTTTGCTTCTGAGGTTTTGATAACAATACCTGCCGCATCTTTTCTATCAATAACATACGTACTGATATCTTCATCCGATGTTTTAGCAGACTCCCACTCCCGTTGCAAATACAAAATACGGCTTTGTATCCCATTGAAAGCATGGCACATCGCATCGGCAAACCCATCTGCTCTTTTAATGTGCTTGCTGTACGAAAAGTCTTCTGACTCCAGTTGATTAAATAAGTTTTTAAAGTAAGACTTCATTGAACCTATGTAATATAACACATTCGAATTCCGTATGTTTGCCACTCGGTATTGAAACTAGCAATTGTCATAGTAAATTACAACGTTAAGCACTTCCTCGAACAGTGCTTAAAATCTGTATATCAATCTATTAGATCAATAGATGCCGAAGTATGGGTTGTAGATAATAATTCTGTAGATGGTTCTGTAGAAATGGTCCAATCGCTCTTTCCTGCTGTACATGTGATTGCGAACAAAGAGAATGTGGGTTTTAGCGTAGCTAATAATCAGGCCATAAAAAAGAGTACCGCCGAGTATATACTACTCCTTAATCCGGATACCATAGTACCCGAAAATTGCTTTACTAAACTACTTGCTTTTGCAGACAATAAATCCGAACTAGGCGGATGCGGTGTACACATGGTAGATGGACAAGGAACCTACCTGCCCGAAAGTAAACGTGGACTACCTACACCCGAAGTAGCCCTCTACAAAATGATAGGGCTGAATAAAGTATTTCCAAAATCCAAGAAGTTTGGCAAGTACCATCTTGGCTATTTAGACAAGGATCAAAACCACGAGATAGACATACTGAGTGGAGCTTTTATGCTCATGCGTAAGAAAGCACTCGATCAAGTAGGTTTGCTAGATGAGACATTTTTCATGTACGGCGAAGACATAGATCTAAGCTATCGTATCACCCAAGGGGGATGGAAAAACTATTACTTTGCAGATACACAAATCATTCATTACAAGGGAGAAAGCACCAAAAAATTAAGCACCAACTATGTGCGTGTATTTTATAAAGCAATGGTCATTTTTGCTGAAAAACACTACTCTGGTGGCAATCAAACTCTTTTTAAATTTTTCATTAATACAGCGATATACGCACGAGCAACTGTTGCCGTAGTTACCAATGGTATTAAGAAATTTTGGCAACCTGCATTGGAGGCACTCTTTATTTTCATTAGCCTCTACTGGCTAAAAGGATACTGGGAGGAGCACATAAAACGGGGCAATGAGATTTACCCTATCGAAATGGTAACGGTACATATACCCTACTACACTGCAAGTTGGATATTGAGCCTATGGTATAGTGGTAGCTATAAAAAGAATTACGACTTTGGTTTACTGGTTCGCGGCATACTCCTAGGTACGGCTGCCATCTCTATCATCTATGGCCTATTGCCAGAGACGCTACGTTTTAGTAGAGGCATTATACTCTTTGGTACCTTGCTAGTGATAGCTATGCTGCTTGTATGGCGTACGGCATTGCACTTTGCCAAATACAAAACACTTGATTTTAGCCAACGAAATCATACTAAAAGCATACTGGTAGGGGAGCAAAGCAAATGGGAGCAAGTGATTGATATGCTCAAAAGCTATAACCGCAACTACCAACAGATTGGTTTTGTGAGCGACCAAAAAAGCGACTCTCCGCAGTGGCTTGGCACGAGCAATCAGCTCAAAGAAATCATCAAAATATACGGTATCAATGAGGTCATATTTAGCAACGACAGTATCTCTACGGAGGATACCATGAAGCTAATGAATGATATAGGTACGCGGGTAAACTACTACACCATCCCTGCAGATAGCAACTTTGTGATAGGTAGCCACAGCAAAAATGCCAATGGGCTTTACTTTGGTGAGCAGATAGAACTCAACCTGAACAACCAAGAGTTGCGTACACAAAAGAGATTATTTGATATTGCCATTGCACTTACGGTGATAGTGCTTGCCCCTCTTGCCGCTATTTTTAGAAAAACACGCAAATGGCTCATACATAGCGGAAGCGTACTTGTAGGCCACAAAACATGGGTAGGTTATGCTGCTTCTCCGCAAAACCTACCGGGACTAAGACCAGGAGTATACACTACAGATTTTGAGCTTAAGCAAGAGAATTTAAAATTTCAGGAAAACTTGGATCTCCTGTATGCCAAAAATTATTCTGTAGGAATGGATCTTAGGGCAATGTTGAGTTACTAGCTCTCTAGCTTGGAAGAACCAAACAATTGTGCCACTATTGGGCTTTGATTATCCTTTTTAAATTTTAACAATAAAAATAGAATAGTCCAATCCGAAACACCAGTCTTACACAAGAGCACTGGACCTTATCCTCAAAAGAGGTAGCGATTTTTAAGCAAGAAGTTTTTTGACCATACCAGCGATCATCTTGCCGTCTGCACGGCCTTTCATTTTCCCATTGGCCATACCCATCACTTTGCCCATGTCTTTCATAGAGCTCGCTCCCGTTTGACTCATAATTACTTCAATCTCTGCTTTCACTTCATCTTCACTCATTTGAGCAGGCAAGAATTGCTCTATTATAACCAACTCCTCTTCTTCTATAACAGCAAGATCTTCTCTTCCTTGCTCTTTATAAATAGTGAGTGAATCTTTACGCTGCTTGGCCATTTTCACCAAGGTGTTCATCTCGTCTTCTTCTGTAACTACTCCTCCACCCTCTTGGGTAGCAAGCAGCATTAAGGCTGCTTTGATAGCTCTAAGGCCACGAAGTGTTGTTTGATCTTTGGCTTTCATAGCCGTTTTCATTTGATCGGTGATCTGTTCTGTTAAAGACATAGCACGAAGGTAATGACACAGTACTCCCCTGCAAACCAAAAAAAATGAGGAAGAAGTAACTTGTCAGCAGTAAAGCACCAAAAACAACGCAGGGAGATGACCTGTGTGACGAATAGAAAAGAGCCACAAGAGAATCACCCTAACCAATGCAGTTAAAGTATATATACACGTACTCGTCCTTATCATAAGTTAAAAACGAATTCTCCTTTTTGTGTCATATTTATTTTCTACGTTTGTAATTCCATAAATTTCATACCCATGAAGAAAATTATTTGCTGTTTTATAGTGTTCCGTTCAATCGGGATCTTTGCACAAACAAGTGCTGTAGACTTTTACAATGCAGCTGAAGACAAGGTTAAACTTGGTTTTGTATCTGAAGCAATAAGCGATTACACCCAAGCTATAGAACTGGATTCTAGCTATGCTGACGCATACCAATCCAGAGGATTTTTATTGGAAAGAATAAACGATGACTCTGGAGCTATGGCAGACTATACTACCTACATAGCACTGGAACCTACTAACTCTTTCCGAGTATTGTCTGCACTTGGGAAAATAAAGTATGGCTTAAAAGACTATTCTGAATCCTTAAAAATATTCACAGAGTGTGTTGCACGAGACGGGGTTGATATTGGTCTTAAGTACTGGAAAGCGATGTCAGCTTATCACTTAAAAGACTACAAAAGTGCTATTGCTAGTTTTAATCAGGCTATACAGTTCAACCACAATGAAGGCAATTGGCTTGGCTATAAAGGAGAAACCGAGGCAATGTACTATAGAGGAAATGCAAAACTAAATTTAAACGACTTGGATGAAGCAATACAAGATTATAGCTTAATTATAGCACGCGATAGTCTACAAATAGCGATGAAGTATAGTTCTAGTGTATCACAATTTACCCCTTTAGCCTATTATAAAAGAGGGCTAGCAAAAGGGATAGCGGAACTTCCTTTTTCGAGTGATTATAAAAAAGCGTGTTATTATGGAATAGAAGAAGCATGCGAAGCCTATTTGGCATTTGCATTGAATCATCCTTCGGAAGCCAATAAAGAAATAATAAAGAAGAACAAGAAAAAGCTTCGCAAAAAATCCTTTAGACTTTGTTTCAAGGACTTCGCAGAGGAATCCACATTCATCCCAATTAGCTCCTTTTTCGATTACAAGGGTTTGAGGATTAAATGGAATGATTACGATCAGTTTTATGAAGAAGAGGATATAGCTTATTCGTGCAAAATACAAGCATCGTCTATCCCAATTAGAGGCAATACGATAAAACTAACCCTAATAAGCACCTGTACTAGTTGCCCTCCAAAAGTATCGTTTGAATACAAAGATGGTAGGCTTGAAGAGCAAGAAATATCAACGAAAGAGAGAAGATCAGTAGATGTACATACACTCACATGCGATAACCCAAATACCATTAAGTACATACATCTCGCCGAAGAGGAGTGTGGTATTGTATTTGACATGATTTTCGAATCGATTGAGTAACATTCATGAGCAATATCCTTGCAGTCACTCTATTTTCTTTACTAGCCAAAAACTCCATGCTTTAGTGCGGGATTTTGAGGCAGAAGATGTCAGATATAAACATGCCATTCACTGTCTGACGGTGACATGTCATATCTAACAAAAAACAGGATAAATCGCAGACAATATCGGTTCATCCGCAAATGCTACTCTGGCAACACCTTAGAGGTTGCTATGAGAAAAATCCTAACATACAGTGCCGCCTTTGTCAATTAAATGTCAAATATCGTCTACTTGATTCAGAAATAGGACAGAACAGTTGCAGTAGCAGCAATTGCGTTTTATCATTGGCATTACACTAGCATGAGCAGCACTATTTTACAGATAACTTCTTTCTATGAAACAGTACACACTTATTTTATTCAAATAAGTATATGTATGGATGACACTAATTTGATGCTGCCTTAAAAATTGAGACATGGAACTTTTACTACAACTTAACAAATATGGCGGCCGAAGAAATGGAGAAGGCCTTTCTTCCGATGATATCGCACAAATTATAAAGGAACTCCCATTTGAAGGAGAAAAAGAAATCAGCGAGAGTAAAATAGATCCTAAAGGAGATGCGTCTGTGATACAAGCAAGTATTTTAGGGATTACCAATGTCTTTTTACTCGGAAACAAAATCGACAAAGGAATTGAAGATTGGATTGGTGTCGCAAAACGAATAAAATACCTGGTAAAAACGAACGAATTAGTTGCAATGGATAGTGATGGAGCAGCATTACTAGCCCTTGAGTTTGTCCGTAACTTCGAAAAACTGCGCTCTATCCAAAAAACCTCCGAACAAGAAATTGCTCTCGTAGACGTTTCTACCCCCCATGGAGTTGGTGATGATCGAAAAGCAGAAGACTTAATTGTTAAACCATACAATTACTACATTTTTAGCTTCCTGATCAACAATGAGAAACAATATATCACGGGTGTTAAACCACACGGAGAAGTTAATCTCATAAAATGTTTTGATGCCTGTTCAACACATGGAACTAGGACAAAAACAACCCCACAAAACGGTATACGACAAGTTAGGCGTTCGATGGTTTAAGAAAGTTAAAAGTGTCGAAACCAATACACACAAAGTACAAAACAACTCCCCCTACCTTTACATCAAGCCTTTGAGCAGCTCTTTCATACTCACCTCTTGGGAGATGATATGCTCGAGCTCACTTATTTTTACACGCTTCTGCTCCATAGAGTCTCTGTGCCGTATGGTGACAGATTCATCTACTAAACTATCGTGGTCTATAGTGATACAGATGGGTGTTCCTATGGCGTCTTGTCTACGGTAGCGTTTGCCGATGGCATCTTTTTCTTCGTAGAAACAGTTGAAGTCCAGACTCAACTCTTTCATAATTTTACGAGCCATTTCGGGCAATCCGTCTTTTTTCATGAGGGGCAATACGGCACATTGGTACGGTGCTAGTGCAGCCGGCAATTTTAACACTGTTCTGGTTTTTCCTTCACCCAAATCTTCTTCTTGCAGTGCGTTACTCATGAGTACGAGGAACATCCGATCGAGACCTATACTGGTCTCTACTACATACGGAACATAGCTTTCGTTCTTCTCATTATCAAAGTATTGCAACTTCTTTCCGGTATGTTCTTCGTGTTGCTTTAGGTCAAAATCGGTACGGGAGTGTATTCCTTCTACTTCTTTGAAACCAAACGGAAAGTCATACTCTATATCTACAGCAGCATTGGCATAATGAGCCATTTTTACGTGGTCGTGATACCTATATTTTTCGGGGTTAGTACCCAAGTTGGTGTGCCATTTTAGTCTGTGCTCTTTCCAGTAGTCAAACCATTTGGCCTCATCACCAGGAGCTACAAAAAATTGCATTTCCATTTGCTCAAACTCTTTCATTCGCATGATAAACTGACGAGCCACTATCTCATTTCTGAATGCCTTACCCGTTTGGGCTATACCAAAGGGCAGTTTCATTCTGCCTGTCTTTTGTACATTCAGGTAGTTCACAAAAATACCTTGAGCCGTTTCGGGTCTCAGGTAAATTTGACTCTCTCCATCTGTAGCACTCATTTGGGTACTGTACATGAGGTTAAATTGACGTACGTCTGTCCAGTTCTTGCTGCCACTTACAGGGCACGCTATACCGAGCTCTTCTATGAGTGTTTTTACCAGTGCAAGGTCTCCTTCCAAACCTTCTTTTAGTCGAGCATCTATCTCTTCTATTTTGGCATTGTTACGTGCTATGTTGGGATTGGTAGCTATAAACTGTGCCGCATCAAAATCATCACCAAAACGTTTTTTTGCTTTGGTCACTTCTTTCTGATTTTTGACTCTATATTTTTCTTGGTAGTCCTCTATGAGTACATCTGCTCGGTATCTTTTCTTAGAGTCTTTGTTGTCTATCATGGGATCGCTAAAGCCATCTATATGGCCACTAGCCTTCCATACATTAGGCGACATGAAAATAGAAGCATCTATCCCTACGATGTTTTCGTGCAGTTGCACCATGCTTTTCCACCAGTAGTCGCGAATATTTTTCTTGAGCTCTACCCCATTTTGACCGTAATCATACACTGCTGCTAGGCCATCGTATATTTCACTACTCTGGAAAACAAAGCCATACTCTTTGGCGTGAGAAATTACGTTTTTAAAATGTTCTTCGGACATACTGTTCTAATTGAAGTGCAAATGTACGTTTTCGGTAATAATCGGGATTGTACTTCATCTTTTTTTTAATACTGCCATACGTATTCTTTTGGGCTTCTCTCCTTGGAGGTGAGCATTTTATATTAGCTATGGGTGCCGTGTTACTTCTTAAGACAAAATGAGCCCTAGCGGGTAGCGGTTTCTGCTGTAACATAAAGATGCTCCTCAAAAGGATAAAACTATACTAAAAATGGCAAAAAATGAGTTTATACGCTTATGCATGGCACTTCAAATATGGTTCTAACCCTCAAGGCTCACTCACTCGTCTGTGTCAACACTTGCTCGTATACAACCAAACCAAGAAGAAAATCCTTTCTTTTGCAGCCTTGAATCTGATACAATCTGATTTCTTAAAAAATGCAGGCAAGCTATTTAGTGGTTCTGTGGTAGCACAACTAATTGGTCTTGCGGCACTCGCTGCTTTGGGCAGACTGTATGAACCCGAAGATTTTGGTACGGTAGAAACATTCATGAAACTAGCAGGAGTGTTTGCTGTAGTAGCCGGCTTGCGTTACGAAACGGCCATAGTTGTAGAAAATAATTCAGAAACCGCCAAAGACCTTGTCAGGTTAAGCTTGTTTCTCAACACCTTCATTAGCATCCTACTGTTCTCGATCATCCTAATTTTCAATGCATGGATTGCCCCAATTTTCAATTTTGAAAATTCTGCTATACTCTATGCTCTTCCGTTTACGATATGGATAATGAGCAGTACAGAAACACTCATGATGTGGCGAAACCGCAGCAAGGAATACAACCGCATCTCGAGCAATAGAGTACTCTATTCGCTAAGCGGAACGGGCTATAAGTTGCTCCACCCCTTGGCACACCTCACCAAAGGAAATGGATTGCTTATCGGTCAGATACTCTCACAAGTACTTGCTTTCGTACACATCGCCTATAAATTACCGTTGCGAATAGCCGATTTCACCCAAGACAATTTGCGTGCCGTTGCCAAAACCTATAAGTCTTTTCCGCTATTCAGTTCACCAGCGGCATTGCTCAATTTGTTGGCATTGAGTATGCCGGTTTTTATGCTTACCATTTTTGCTGGCCAAGAAAGTACCGGGCAC
>JAOKFZ010000037.1 GCA_028247315.1 Bacteroidia bacterium
TATATTTGACATCACTGACACATGAGATTTTTACTTTTTTGTATACTAGGCGTCTTGTACACCTCTTCTTACGCCAACCACTTGCTAGGCGGAGAGATCACCTATGAGCACGTTTCCGCAAAAAAATATACTATAAAAGTTACACTCTATCGCGATTGCAATGACTGCAAACTCGCAGGACAAGGCGGAGGGCCTTCTACTACCAACTGTTCAGACTTGACACAAATTTTTCTTAGGACTACAAGTGCTGCTTGTGGTAACAAGAATATCGGAAGTATTTCATTATCTAAGTCCGGTTTTGAAAATATCACGAACATCTGCAACCTAGAGAACTCAAGATGTGGAAATAATCCAACCGTTTCCTATGGAATAGAGGCACACTACTATTTCGGCACCGTAGATTTCGCTTCTTATACCGCTTTTGCAGGATGCGATTTTCAGTTATTCATACATAAATCTGAACGCAGTAGCAATATTTCCTCCATCTCGTCAGAACAAGATCAGATATATACCTATGCACTCATCAATCCCTGGCTCGAAAGTATTAGCTCTCCAACATTTGAACTAAGTCCAAAGACGCTATTCAATCATAATCAAGCAGCTTATACTACGGCACATGCTATTGCACAAAATGGCGACTCGTTGTATTACAAATGGGGCATACCAGAGACAGGATACAATGCACCTGTAACATACAATAGTGGTTACTCAGCTAACAACTGGATAACAGGTTACTGTAAAGACGGGTCACCCAATTGCCCGGCAAATCCAATGAGCACACCACCTACGGGACTGTTCTTAGATAATACGACTGGAGACTATATTGTGACTCCTACCAATGCGAATGAAAAAACGATACGTGTTATAGAAGTAGAGCAATGGCGAACGCACAATGGAACAACGTATCTAGCAGGCAAAGTACGCAGAGAAGTCATAGCATTAGTTATCTCCAATCCTACAAATAATCCGCCAATAGTTACACCAAACTCAACCTACACCCTTTGCGTTGGTCAACCATTTTTGGAGACAGTTTCCATAACAGATGCTCCTATCAATAGTAACGCTATACAAGACTCTGTTCGTCTAAGTTTTACTCACAACATCGCAGGTTTAGTTGTACGACAAAAAGCTATTACAACAGCACCATATACCTTAGCTGAAATAGACTTTACTCCTACGGATAGCCAAATAGGGACGCACTACATTAACATCACAGCAACAGACAATCAATGTCCAGTATATGCTAGAACCCACAATACCATAAAAATTATTGTTGTTCCAAAACCTACCGTTTCTATTACTATAAATGAGAAATTTTGCGGCTCTAATGAAATTAATATAGCGAGTAATAGGATAATAGAATCAAATCTAAGATTGACGAATAACATTAATGATGTGAATTCATATGAGAACATTCATTCACCCTACAGTATACAAGATATACAAAAAGGGAATATTGAATACCACTTTGTTTATACCGATGATTTTGGTTGTACGGATTCCATAACTATACATCAACAGAACGGTGGTAACTCTGAGATAATTGAGGCTGCTTTGGAAGGAGATATTACTCCTTGTTCTGATGAGGTTATCTCTTTTCATCTAGCTATTTCTGACGGAGTGGTAAGTAATACGATTTGGGATTATAGTGGGATAGTATCCCCAATAGATACACTGGTGGCCATTGCTACTGACCCAAAATTAAAATGGACGTACAATGTGACCAAAGACGGAATAGAATGCCCATTAACAGATAGTATACATCTAAACATTATCCTATCTCCAACTATAGATATAGCTCAACCTCCAGTACAGTGCTTTGAGTACACCTTGGATTTAAATGCAATAGATGCAAAACCCGAAGGAGGATTTTGGTCTTATGCCAACTCCAAAGTAGACCCATTATTTGACATTAGAAATATCACGGTTAATACAGACACCAGCTTACCGTTGACCTACAACTATCAGGATGTAATATCTGGCTGTTCTGATACTCACACTGTGTCTTATACACTCAAAAAGTCTCCAGAGCTTCAGCTTAGAGATCAAAGTGTATGTGGTACTGATTTCGTTTACCAACTTCGAAATGCTATAGAACTACCCTATGCTGCTAAAGATAGATCTATCACTTGGGAGGTAATTGACTCTCCGTTGGCATACATCAGTCTCCCACAACCCTCCATAGATATCCCTAACTTAGGGAAAGGTGTATACAGAATAAAAGCAACCAATAGTTTACCAAATGGATGTAAAACTACCGATACAGCATCTATTACAGTCACAGATAACATTACTATTACAACCAACACGAATAAAGATATTTGTCAAGATGACAAGCCTATACATCTCAACAATCACCTCAATACCAATATAGAAGGAGGATACTGGGAGAGTGAAGTAATAAACATTACGGATGGTACATTTATTAACACTAACGTGCATTGTGGCTTAGCCGATTTTACTTATGTGTATGATCAAAACTACTGCTATGCAAGATTAGACGTGGAAATCAATATAGTGTGTAAACCTTCCTTTTCGTTTGTCCTACCAGACAGTTTATGCTCAGATGCAATCCCCATTACTTTACCTAGCAAATTCTCTTGGCAAAATGCCGACGGTTTGACCGTAACGCAATTACCCCAAAAAGCAAATAATTTTGGCAATCATGCCATAACTGCTTCTATGTTTAAAGGTACCTGCATATTTGACACTATGCAATTTTATTCGGTTTTGCACCCAATCAGTCTTGGGGTAACTTCGACAAAAGATAAGTTGTGCGTGGGAGATACACTTCACATCAGTATTGACCAACCACCACATAGTTTTGCCACTATCAACAGTTGTGAATCTACTTATAAAGGCTCCAAAGAGTCTATCTACATACCAAAACAGTGCGATCTTACATCTAATAATATTGGACTCAACATCACTTCTAAGAGCACAGCATACTGTCCGAGTCATAGTGTTACTTTTAATATTCCGTACTATAACAAGCCACGTATAGTGCTGCCACAAAACATATCGGGGTGTGAGCCCTTATTATTGGCCACAGTAGACCTACCAAAAGAAGTTCATTTTGAAATATCGAATGAGAACTATCATTACACAGGGTATTCAAAAGACTTGTCTAGCATCCGTCTTAACGAGGGGCTATATAGACTGAAGGCTAGCAAACAAGATAATAACGGTTGTATTAATAACCTTAATAAAGGAGACTTCATTCTCATCGATCCAAAGCCATATGCATCTTTCACCATGAACAACCAGGAAAAAGTGACCATTTCAAAGCGTGAAATATCCCTATACAACTATTCAAGTATTGCAAGTGGATCTTTAAATTCTACGTGGTATTATAAGACGATAGATACAATAAAATTATTTAGCACGACCAATAACCCAACATATTTACTGCCTGCAGACACCGGCAATTTTGAAATAATACTCGTAGCGGAAAGTAATGCCGCATGTAAAGATTCAGCGTCGCATAATGTCCTTGTGGTGCCCGATATTATTGCATTCATTCCAAATGCTTTTACCCCAGACAATAAAGGGCCAAAGTCAAATTCAGTATTTAGAGTAACGAGCGACCACGCACAAGAATACAACATAGATATATTCAATAAATGGGGACAAAAAGTATACGCGTCTCACAACATAGAAGAAGTATGGGACGGCACGTATTTAGGCCAATATTGCCAAAGTGGAGTTTACGTTTACTCCATTGCCCTTATAAACAAAGCGGGCAAAGAATACAACTACCACGGTACTGTGAATCTTATTCGCTAGACGCAAGAATCTATCCCATATGCAATACTCCCTTTACTGTATATTATGTAACTTCGCGGTGTACTTACGCCTAAAGTGAAACTAGATAATACAACTGAAAATAAAGAGATAGCTAGCCGCTACAGACAACTTCTAAAAGTCTCCAAATGGTCCAGAGAAAAGGGTGATATTACCATTATTCGCAAAGCATTTGTAATGGCTGTAGACGCCCATAGCTCTATGCGTCGCAAGTCCGGTGAGCCTTATATCTATCACCCCATTGCAGTAGCTCGTATTGCTGCAGAAGAAATGGGCCTTGGCACTACATCTATTGTCTGTGCACTGCTGCATGATGTAGTAGAAGACACAGACATTACCTTAGAAGACATTGAGCGTGAATTCAATCCTAAAATAGCCAATATTATAGATGGCCTCACCAAAATAGCGGGGGTGTATGACACCAATTCTCCGCAAGCAGAAAATTTCAGAAAAATGCTCCTGACCATGGCAGATGACGTACGTGTCATTCTGATAAAACTTTGTGACCGATTGCATAATATGCGAACACTTGAACATATGAGCGATAGAGGACAACTTAAAATTGCAGCAGAAACAAGTTATATATATGCACCACTGGCTCATCGACTAGGGCTCTATACTATCAAAACTGAATTAGAAGACCTCTCCTTAAAATATACACAACCTGCACTTTACCAAGAACTAAAGCACAAACTAAACGCGACAAAAGAACAGAGAAATAGATACATACGATCATTTATTAAACCCATAAAATTAGAGCTAGATGAATTGGGTGTCGACTATGAAATAAAAGGCAGGCCAAAGTCTATACATAGCATCTACAACAAAATGGTTAGTAAGAACCTCGAATTTGAGGACGTATATGATCTCTTTGCCATCCGTATAATACTAGACAGTGATCCAGAAGACGAAAAAATGGATTGTTGGAATGTTTACTCAATAACCACAAGTATTTTTAAGCCAAATCCTGAACGAATGCGTGATTGGATAAGTATATCCAAAAGCAATGGGTATGAGAGTCTTCATGCAACAGTAATGGGACCAAAAGGTCAATGGGTAGAGGTACAAATACGCAGTTCTCGTATGGATGCAATAGCCGAAAAGGGATATGCTGCACACTGGAAATACAAAGATGAAAGCAAAACTCTTACTAAAGCCAACAACCTAGATAACTGGCTCACCCAAATACGTGAAATATTAGAAGATCAAGACGGTACAGCACTCGAATTCTTAGATGAGTTCAAAATGAATCTGTATGCCAAAGAGGTTTTTGCATTTACACCCAAAGGACTTTTGCGTAAACTACCAAAAGGATCTACAACGTTGGACTTTGCCTTTGATATACATACCGAAGTAGGAGCAAAATGCCTTGGGGCTAAGGTAAACGGAAAACTAGTACCTCTAAGCTATGAAATAAAAAATGGAGACCAAATTGAGATACTTACAAGTGCCAAACAAAAGCCCAATAAGGATTGGTTAAATTTTGTTAAAACGTCAAAAGCAAAAACCAAGATAAAACAAAGCCTAAAAGACGAAAAACGTGTAGTAGCAGGGCTTGGAAAAGAGTCACTCGCTCGTAAAATGCGAAACACTGGTTTTGATTATAGCGTAGACAATATCAATAAACTAGTTATCTACTTCAAAGCAGTTGATGAACTAGAGCTAACCTTTCAAATCGGTAAAGGCATTATTGATAAAGAAAAGATTAAGCTACAAGAGATACTCGTACAAACGGCTAAAGTGCATAAGCCTGGTTCTGAACGAGAAGAATCTACCAGTCTAAAAAAGAAAACATCTAGCGAACTGTTACTAGGGGATGCCACTATTAATATGGACTACACACTGGCTCAGTGTTGTAATCCTATACCCGGCGACAAAGTAATGGGATTTATCACTGTAGGCGGCGACATAAAAGTACATAACACAAGATGCAAAAATGCTCAAAATTTGATGAGTAAATATGGCTACCGAATCATTAAAGCACAATGGGCGGGAGAGGTATCTATAGAGGAGGATTTTGAAGCTGGACTCGAAATTAGAGGGATCGATTCATTAGGCTTAGTAAGTAAAGTTACTGACATTGTATCCAAACAGTTGAAAGTGAACATGAAATCAATCAGTTTTGAATCTTTGGATGGTACATTTATAGGCAAGCTAAAACTGCAAGTTTCTCATAAAGAGCATCTTGAGCAACTTATGGATGTACTAAAGGGAATAGACCAGTACATTAAAGTCAGTAGAATTGACCTAGATAACGTTCCAAAACTAACAAGCTAAAGAAATGGACAACGCACCAGATATAAAAGAAGATGTAAAAAATCTATTCACTGCCTATCTCGAAAAGAAAGGGCAGCGTAAAACGCCGGAGCGTTACGCCATTTTGGATGAGATTTATAGTAACAAGAAGCATTTTGATGTGGATACGCTATATGTACAGATGAAAAACCGTAACTATCATGTAAGTAGAGCTACCGTTTACAATACGTTAGACCTTTTGCAAGAATGCGGATTAGTCATCAAGCATCAGTTTGGTCAAAATATGGCTCAGTTTGAGCAAGCATATGGATACAAACAACATGACCACATCATATGCAATACGTGTGGTAAGGTCATGGAATTTTGCGATCCACGTATTCAACAAATCACTTCTAAAATGGCAGAGTTGCTTAATTTCGAAGTGTCAAGACACTCATTAAATTTATACGGAGAACCATTGGTAGACGAAATGGGATTGTGTATGAATTGTGATAACCAAGTAAAAGTAGTAGAAATAAAAAAATAGATGGTAGACGTATTATTAGGCCTGCAGTGGGGAGATGAAGGCAAAGGTAAAATTGCCGATTACTTAACCCCAAAATACGATGTAGTTGCTCGTTTTCAAGGAGGACCAAACGCTGGTCACTCCCTGGAGTTTAATGGGATGAAACATGTGCTCAACACAATCCCATCCGGCATATTCCACGATGGTTGTGTGAATATAATTGGCAATGGTGTGGTAATTGATCCTGTCCTTTTTATGGCAGAGATTGACCGCACAGCTGCGGCAGGAGCTAATGTAAAAGAGAACCTCCGTATCTCCTACAAAGCTCATATTATAATGCCTACGCATAAAATACTTGATGCTGCAAGTGAATGGAGTAAAGGAGATAAAAAAATAGGAAGCACTTTACGTGGTATAGGCCCAACATATCGTGAAAAAATAGGACGTGGCGGACTTAGAGTCGGCGAGCTTTTTGCCCCTGATTTTGAAAAAAATTATCATGAGAAAAAAGTTCGGTCTCTTCAGCTCGTAGAGCAGTTTGGTTTTACAGATTTCGATCTTGATTCCATGGAAGAGGAATTCTTTACTGCCGTAGATAGGCTACGTGAGTACCAATTTGTGAATAGTGAATACCTCGTAAATGAACACATCACCAATGGCAATAATATACTAGCAGAAGGAGCTCAAGGGAGTATGCTTGATATTGATTTTGGCTCATACCCGTTTGTTACAAGTAGTAACACTACTGTAGGTGGAGTATCTACAGGCCTAGGCATAGCTCCAAAGCACATCAATAAAGTAAAAGGAATTTTCAAAGCATACTGCACCCGTGTAGGTAGTGGACCATTCCCCTCAGAACTACATGATGATATGGGGGAGCATATACGTAAGGTAGGTAATGAATTTGGAGCTACAACCGGTAGACCACGCAGAACAGGATGGCTCGATCTCGTTGCACTAAAATATGCTATCATGCTTAGTGGCGTAGATGAACTCTGTATGATGAAAGCTGATTGCTTGAGCGGTATAGATGAAGTAATGGTAGGCACTAGCTACAAAGGAGATAGAATTTCTACAGACCAAGTTCCGTTTGATTTGAACGTAGATAATTTCAAATCGGTGTACGAATCTCACCAAGGATGGCAAGAAGACATTACGCAAGTAAAAGACCACGCAAACTTGCCCATTACTTTCCAAAACTACATATCCAACATAGAGAAGCATATAGCTACACCCATAAGTATCATCTCTGTAGGACCAGGTAGAGATCAAACAATAATCAAATAAGAAATGCGATCCAAATACTTTAATTCCGATCGTCATTAATAGGTAAACAATGAACGCATACGTATTCCCAGGACAAGGAGCTCAATTCGTAGGAATGGGCAAAGAACTTTATGACAGTGATGTTGAGGCAAAAGCCCTCTTTGAGAGAGCCAATAAAATACTCGGTTTTAGAATAACAGATGAAATGTTTTCTGGAACAGATGAGGGATTAAAACAAACGAACATCACTCAACCAGCGGTATTCCTTCACTCTGTAATATTAGCTAAAACTGTAGAAGGTTTTAAGCCCAGCATGTTAGCTGGGCATAGCTTAGGAGAAATATC
>JAOKFZ010000038.1 GCA_028247315.1 Bacteroidia bacterium
CCTCGTTAGATTTCCATTGGCATCATAGGTGTACGTATAAATCTGATCTGCTGTGCCATCTGCATCAGAATCTCTTTCAAACCTTGTTCTATTCCCTACGATAGAATTTGCTGTGTTAAAATTAAATATTCCTGGTGCATTGATTGATTTTTGAAGCCCAAAACTTTCAAACTGTGCATGTGAAATATTTGAGCTAATTAGTATAAATGATAAAACGAAGATTGAAATGTAATTTTTCATATAACGAATATAGCAGTCTTTTATTCCTTTAAACAAAAAAAGCGGAATAGTGAAGCTAAATTCAACTATTCCGCTCTGGTAGAGTCTATTAGACTGTTATCGAATCTTTAAACTGAGAATCTAGTCAAACTTACCTACCTCTTCATCACCTTAATGTACTCTGAGCCATGCTCAGAATCTACCTTTATGATGTACATCCCTAATGCCCAGAAGAGCTCTCAGAAGGCATTAGAACTACTCTTAAAGCTATAAGAGATCCTTACCTAAATAGTTGGCGTAGATAGCTTCAGATACAACATAACCCCTAACCTAATTTTAGCACCCTAAACATTCCTTGGGCTTAAACTCATATATTTGGGGTATGAAAAAGATTTTAACAAATATTTTATGTGCGATACTATTATTTAGCTGCTCGTCCGATAAAAAAACATCTAATAATTCGGATTTAGTTTTTGTAGAACTAGACGATATTGAAGTTAAGGAAATAGAAGGTATAGAAAAGGCTTATTATGAAGGTAAACCACTAACAGGTATGTTAGTGTATCCCTGGAGAGATAAAACAGCAGTTAAAGAACTAAGAGATGTAAAGGATGGCATACTAACTGGAATTGTGAGAAGCCACCGCAATGAAAAGATAATTGGGAATATTACTACCACAAATGGAGTAACATATAAGCTGGCGATGTTAGACGAAGAGATAACAGCAGATAAACGAATCGTTTATTTTGATAATTCCAAGCAAGTAGAGATAGAAAGCGAGGGGTATCTAAACAGAGATTTGCAGGGAAACTTTCTTGGTTTCATTCAGGAAGGAAAGTGTACCTATTATAAAAAAGACGGGTCTGTTTCAAGAGTCACAGAATATCAAAATGATCGAGAGATAGAATAACCACTCACCCCAAACCATCCGAACCATCACTTGTCCAAAAAGCCTTAATTTATTAGATATTTTAACCTCATAAATGTTAACCTCTAAAATTTTAGACTTTAAGGTTTTAAAAAAAATTCAAGTTAAAAATTAGTAAATAAGATTTTGGCAGATTTAGCGGAAATACTGTCAGGTATAAAGCCCTGTGGTTTGGTTAATGAAAAACGATGATTGGGGTTAGGTGTGATTTTGAGAAGAATTTCGGTTAAGCTATCAAATTTGATATAAATTTGATGTTTTAAAATTATTATGATTGTCAATAATTAGATTATTTTTGATTATGGTAGAAGTAATGTTTACTGGATATTCAAACTCAAAAGAACTTATTAAAACAATACGTTCAAAAGTTGATCACTCTTTTCTGCAGTATTATCCTGACGTTGATATTGAAACTGTTTTCAATACGGAACAAGAAGAATTTGAGTTTATTTACAAAGGGGAATGGTCAAGTCCCGAAGATATTGATGAAGATTTAATTAAAGATATTTGTCACTCGAACGAACTTTATTGTCACATTTCAATTGATAATAAAATAAATAAAAGCTATTGGTATGATGAAGATGACGAATTTGTGTACAAATAAATATAGTTGTTGCCAATAATTATAATTGATATTCAAAACCAGCAGCAGTCGAGTAGGTTTATGTGTTGATACACCTTACCCCTTAAACCTCAACGTATGATTCTCATTTTCAATAACTACCACTATATTATTGAAGTCCGAAAAGCCTTAATTTATTAGATATTTTAACCTCAGGACAATACCACTTAATCATCTATTTCAACATTTTCTCCTTCAGAAGTGTATAGATTCATATACGTTCCTTTGTGTTTGCCGCTTTCCAGCTCACCGGTTAGAACTTTTGTTTTAAATATTAATCCCCCTATTAGATCAATATCACCATTTGGAGTTCCTATACATAGAGATGAGTAAAGAAAATCCTCTTTTTGGGGAATTTCATCACTTTCAACTTCATAACAAAAAGTAGACCCACTATAATCTTTTTCAAGATAAAGTGTGTTTTCGTAATCATCCGAATACTCGGGATTTATTTCTAAGTCTTTGTCCCAATTTTTATCGCATAACTCTTCGACTTCTGAATAATGTGAAAAATCACTAGTCTCAAGTTCTAACACTATGTTGTTATTGTCATCAAACACTGTTATGGATAGTGGACCATTTCCACTATTATCAAGAGCGCATATTTCAAAATCAGCTTCACCGTTAAGATGTAAGTCTGCTAATTCTGAGAGATTATCGATATCCCATCTAGCTTTTTCTGATTGATCTGCATCCAAGCTTTTAGTTTGAATGTGATACTCCCAACCAGTCATTTCAATTGTGTATTTCATAATTTATTTTTATTTGATTAATTAACTTTACCGTCAGTATAAAATTGTTAATTAAATTCCATAAATACAAATTTAATATGATATTGATTTTTTTTGCAAAAATCATGAAAGAAATAATAGAAAATTTCTTAAAAAACCCATCAAATATTAAAGAGTTAAATTCCAGATCTGAAGCAGACTTACAATTTGAATTAGGATATTTTTTGAGAAAAAAATATGAAGAAAATGAAGAAGAGAACAAGGTTAGGTTCGAATATCAATTCAAAAAATTTTACCAAGAAGAACAACCATTAAAAAAGGAAGCTGACATATGTTTATTAAACTCAAATGTTGAAGTTGATTACTGTATAGAAATCAAGTTATTAAAAGAAAAACAAGGCAGTACTAATTTTTTTGCAAAATGTTTTCAAGATATCTGTTATTTACAACAATTAATAAATGGAAATCAAATTAAAAAAGGATATTTTGTTTTTGTATGTACTTGTCTTGAGGCTATTGAAAAAAAAAGAGAATCATTAGGTTCTAAGTTTTGGAAAGTATCAGACACTAACAACTTAAAAGGTAAAAAAAATGAATTAGTAGAATTAAAAAGATATAAAGAAGCTGATTATGTTTATTGTATTATTGAATTAAATAAATAAATGTTTAATAAAATTAATAATTCACGAAAAAAATTATTCAATAAATTTTTCTGCTTTGCGGATGTAATGCTCTTTCCCAGTTCTTTTATCTTTAAATTTATAAAGTAAAACACTTTTAAGTGACTGTTTTAATTTTGGAATTGCACTTTTTAATTCAATTTCAGCTAAATTCAAAGCACTTCTAAGTGAGTAATATGCAACTCTCCAATCTTTTTCATCATGTGTACTTGATTGAAAATAAGAAATTGCTAAATCAAAATATTTGACACTGCTATTATATTCTCCACGTTTTTCATAAACAAAAGCACATAAAACAAAAGTGTCTCCATAATCCGGAAAATCTATATTCTTTTTATTTACTATTTCGAGTGCGTATTTTTTTGCTTTACCTAAATAAGTTGAATTATTTAAACTTCTAAATATAAATTGCTTTTTCAATAAATAGTTCTTTAATCTATCCTGTTTATTGTATGGTTTAACTTTATCATCTTTAATTATCAAACTGTAAGTTTTTATTTGTTTATCAAACCATTTTAAGGCATTATCATTATCACTAATCAAATTATAATAATTAGAATATTGGTTGTATAATTTTAAATGTGATCTATTAATATCATCAAAAGAAACTTTTATTCTATGTGAGTAAGAATCAAGTATTTTTTTGAAATCTATTTTATTCATTGAACCTTTGAAGTAATTCAATTTGTTATTAATATATAACTCAATAGTTTTATTGAAATGATTTTCACCAAACCTTTTATTAATATAATTATCAATAAATACAAATAAATTATCTTTCATTTGATCACTTAGATTTTTAAATGCTGAATTTGCTATCAATCTAATTTTTAAACCTACTAGCAGTCTTAAATTATGTGGTTTCTCAGGAATATAATCATTTAGCTCAGAAAATAATTTAATAGTATCATCGTCCATGTTTAAGTTAGAATATATCATCAGCATTAAGGCAATTAATGATTCATTTACAATTGGATCTTTAGAACTTTTCAATAGCGACTGACATTCAACTAATATTTTGTCGTTATCAATTTTTTTAATGTTGATTGGCCAGGTATCAAAATATGGACTACTTGATTTATCCTTAATCAAATTATTAAGTGCATGACTCCATAAAAAATTTTCCTTTATAATTAAATCGTATGAGTCATAATTCTTACTATTTTTATGCCTAGCTAAAAAACTTTCTTTTAAATCAAATCCAAATTTGAAATCCTTTTTTACATTGGATATTTTTATAGTTATATGTAATGAAGTAAGTTCACTATAGTCTTCTTTTGATTTTTTAATTATGTAATTTAATTCATCTTCATTGAGTAAAATTTTATCATAGTACAATTTTAAAATTATTAATAAGTCGAATTTAAAGTCTCCCTTCTCAAAGAAATCACATTTTAAAAAAACCTCATTATATTTTGCCTCTCTGTCTTTTTCTAATAAGTCTTCATTAGATATCACTGCCATACTCGAAATGATATATGATAGGATCTTTAAATCTTTTGTATTTGTAAATATTTGAGAAAATGCATCTAGACTGTTATAATCTTGTTTTACTAAATATCTAATTATTAATTCTAAAGTTAATTTTTGAAGATCTTTATAATATTTATAGTTGGATGAAAGGGATATTATTCGACGAGTAACTTTTAAAAGTTCAGGTATTGTTGATAAATGAGAGTTTTTGATAATTTGTTTTTGGGTTTCAACGTACCTTTTGTTGTATTCTATTACAATTTGTTTTTCTGACATATCGTCTTTAGGAACAGAAAAATATGACTTTAGAGCACTTATGATTCGTTTATCCTTAAATTCATAAAAGTTATCTTCACCTGGAATATCAATTAATAAATTCAGTTTTACTGCATTCTCAAGAAAGGCAAGTATATCTAGAAAATCATGGCCCCATACCTTTGCTAAAATTTCAGCATCAAATTTATTTCCAATTATTGCAGCACTCTCAATTAATCTCTGCCATTTGGGATCAAATGAATCAAATATAGAGTGATAATAACTATCTACTTGATCTGCATTAGGTAAACTATCATTATCAATTGATTTTGTTAAGTGGTAACCATCTGGAGAATACTTCAGTGTTGTATCATTTATCCACCCTTCTAAAACCTTAATAATATACAAAGGAGTTAAATCATTATTCTCAGAAATTTCATTGTTAAAAATTGAATTTATTTGATTCATCGAATAGGATTGAATCTTGAATTTATTATTTTGATTACTTAAATTTTTAACAAAATCATACATATTAAAATCACTAGAACTTAGTAAATTACTGATAATTAATTCATTATTTTTTTTATTACTGATAGCATTTAAATCTTCTAATAATTTCTCATGGTTAATACCCCTATATTCAGTATTTAAACCTTCTCTCAGTGTTAATACAATAAACAGATTACCTCTTAGAAATTTATTGTTATTAGCTATTTTAATAAAATGCAACAAAAATGAATAGCTCTCTGGATCAATCCAGTGCAAATCTTCCATCACAAAAACAATTTTTTTATCTAATGACTCAAGTTTATCAATGATGTCAATACAAGTTTCTGTCATTGGGCTCTCTTTTTTTCTCTGAAATTCTTCAATAAAATCAGTATTAATTCCAACAACATTTGTTAAAGATGTGACTAGAGATTTTTGAGCTTCAACTATTTGAGATCTACTAGTAAATTTTGACCTTATCCCCATCAAATCACTAAAAGCCTCTATAAAAGGCTCAAAAGCGACTGCTTCCTCACCTTGAACTTCATCACAGTCACCGTAAAACCATTCCCATTCATTGAAATGTTCTTTAGCTTCCTTTAAACTAGAAGTTTTTCCAATACCCATTGGAGCTGATAAAATCCTAATATCTAATTTATTAGGAGAAATTGACTTTGAAATATTTTTAAAAATCTTGGTTTTAGGATCAATTACACTGTTTAAAAATACATCTTTAATCAAAGTTACTTTTTGAGAATTAGTAATTTTCTTTTCATTTATAACTTCTAATTTTTGACCAATAAAAAAATGAAGATAGTTGATTGGTGTTACAACTAAAAAACCAAAAAGTAAATTTATAATATTTATCTCAGCTAAAATTATTGTATTAAAAAACACCAATGATATAATGGATAAAATTAACCCAAATACAGACTGAAACTTAATATTTTTATGAATTGAACTTGAAGTAAACTGATAATAAGACCTTGCCAATAAACGTGAAACAACTGCTGTTACTATAATTAGAACAATGTGGTTTAATCTTGGTATATAACCAAATTGAATCGTAAAGAAAATAAATACGGGAAAGTAACTTGCATACAATGAAGTATTAAAGAAATAGCTATATCCTTTTATAGAGTGAAAGCCATCCATATCAAGCCCATTGATAAAAAGTAAATTTAATAAAGTTGGGATTATACTCATCGATATAGTCAGAGAAATTAACCAAAAAATCGATGATGATTCCATGAAATGATCAACAGAATCTGGCATAATTACTGAAATAGATTTTATCATAACCAGTGACATTACAAATGGAATTACAAAACATGTACTTATAAATTTTATCTTTTCAAAAAATAATTCTAAATAGCTTCTTGAAGTAGATATTGTTTTGTCT
>JAOKFZ010000039.1 GCA_028247315.1 Bacteroidia bacterium
TGAAATCTATTGTGATCAATGTTTTTGGGAAGATTAAACAACTTCTATGGAAGGAAAGCTAATTTTCGCATAATAAACTACGAATTTACGGTAACTAATCTGTTGATTTGTACGTTATACAAGAGAAATCGTGAGATCTATATTGCTCATCATATTACTAAGTACTTTAGGATACGCCCATGCTCAAGTAGCTACCTTCACTGCACAGTTTAAAAACTTGGCAGACGGAGATGAGGTGCTGTATGCCAAGGTTACGAATAGCGATGGGGAGTCTAAGCTCACGAATATTTACGGTTTTGTTTCCATTGTGCACATGCCCAATACCGCAATTACCATATCTCATTTGGTATATGATACATTGGTTATTCAGACCGGAGACTTTAAAGGAAGGGACTCTCTCTCCTTCTATCTCACACCAAAAACCTATCAACTCAAAGAGGTCACCTTTTCTATATTGGGCGAACGCAGTTTGTTTGACAATAAATTTGTGCAAAATGATCTGGGAAGATCAGATGAAGAAAAGGTGCGTGAAAAACTCAATCTCATTGGTATGAAAAAAGAATTGAGAGGTCTTGATCAATCTGCTCAAGGAGGTGTCGTATTGGGTAGTCCTATTACCTATTTGTACGATCGGTTTAGTAAAAATGGTAAAGAGCGGATAAAATATGCCCAACTGTTAGAACGAGATAGGCTGAGAGCCCAGTCGAGTGAAAAGTACGACGACCTTATTATTACCACCTTAACCAATTTCAACAACGAAGAGTTAGCCGAATTTAAGGTGTTTTGCAGTTTTCATCCGTCGTATATCGACCAAGTACAACTGGTAGAATTGTACTACGAGATACTGCGATGCAAGCACGAGTATAAGGAGCAAAAATTGGAGCAGTAGTGGCCTAGTGTATCACCAAACCTAACCCTATTTTTAGCACAAATATGTTGTTAAAAGCCAAGCTTTGTTTGGCAGTGTGCAGCAGATATCCTTCTACGGTATTAAGTGAACTAGGTACACTGTTGCCAAAGGTACCTAGGCCAATATTGGCAGAAGAGCTAAGGGCTAATTTGTAATACACCAATTTAGATAACGGCTGTGTATTGCCAATTTCAAAGTCCAAAGATGCGTAAGAGAAGTCCAATTTAATATTGTCTAATTTGTAGAGGTATGAGCCGTATGTTCCGCTTATATCTGCATCTGAGAGATACACGTCTTCGTGAGTTACGGTGTAATCATGCTTGGCAGCACCTACGCCGATGTAAAATCCCATTGGGGCCAAGGCAGCTTTCTTTGTTTGAAACCATTGAAAACCTAAGCCGTAGGATCTCCCTTTCAACTTAGCGTAGCCATATTCTTCAATATATTCAGAGTTGAACTGGTCTTCAAGGTAGAATCCCACTTCAGCATCAAGCTTAGACCTAGAGTAAAGATTGCCCTTTACGTAGGCTGAGAACTTGTTGCTAATAGCAAACGTGTACTTCATCTCAGGACTTACGAGCCTTCATTGGTGCAATGAGCTCCGTTGGCCGTGTCATGGTGAGCCGTAGTAGCCCTTACTCCTTTGTTTACTAGCCCTATAGCGTGGCCTATTTCATGCACTATTGTGCTTTGCTCTATTAGTGCTTTCTCTGTACGACTGTTAGATGCAGATTCTATTACAGGCTTAAAAATGGCGATAGTAGGAGTTCCATCTAAGTTGATACCGAGTATTCGATTCTCTGCCACACCATTTTGTATGTAGAAACCATCTAAGAATAATAAGACAATATTTTTTTGATGTCCTTTGTTTTCATTGGATTGAAGGGCTGCGGCAAGTTGTACTATATTTTCCCTTGTATAGTTGTTTTGCTCCAGTCTTCCTAGGTTGGTTATCTCATCCAGTGTTTTGGGTACAGATACAGGAATGTTCTCGGAGCTAAAGAGCGAGTTTATATTGGTGTCACACACATCCCAAGAGTCAAAGGTGTTGTACTTTGTATACGGCTCTGCCCCTTGCTCAAAGGCCACCGTTATTTCTAGCGAACGAGCATTGGAGTAGAAGTCTGAAACAAAGTCTTCAGCGGGTTCTATACTCTGTTCTTCTCCATTGCAGCTAGCAAGGGTAAAACTAAGTAAAAATGTAATTACAAATAGCGGTGTAAGCGTCTTATTAGAGTAGCTATTCGTCATTTTTTTGGTAAAATAAAGATAGAGTATCTGTCATTTGTTTTAGAATATAAAGGTAAGTATCAGATATATAGAATATTATGGCTTAAATCGTTAAACATGAAATTAACCATTTAATAATCAACAGTTGTGGAAACTCTTCACATACCTGATTATTTTTGCATAATTATTTTGAGACAACTAAACCTTATACTTTGCCTGATTGTAGGCTTGTCTAGCTTTGGCCAAATATTGCCCAATTTTGGTGGGCAACGTGCTGGTCTTTCTGCCCTAAGTTTTTTAAAAAATGACATGAGCCCTCAGTCTTTTGGGATGGGAGGAGCGAGTGTAGCCAGTCCCGGAAACCTATACAGTGCAGAGGTGAACCCAGCCGCACTTGTTCAAGTAGAAGGTAGTGGGTTTGCTCTCAGCAATATGGTCATTGGTGCAGGTATAAACCAGTCATTGTTCTCAGGCACAAAAATGTTGGACGACGGTTCTGTCATCGGTTTTGGGGTGAATAGTTTGAATAGTGGAGCTATGGAGGTGCGTACGGAATTTGAACCCAACGGTACTGGGCAACAATTTTATGTAAATAATACTGCCGTGGGCATTAGCTATGCCCGTAGACTTTCACAGCAATTTAGTATAGGTGTGGGTGTTAAGTATGTCTATGAAGGCATCTCTACCTACAGGAACCATACAGTGACAAGTGATATAGGGTTCTTGTATACAACAGATTTCAAAGGTCTCACTTTTGCTGTATCCGTTAAGAATTTTGGAGGGAATTCTTCTTTGAGTGGAGATGATCTTGCGGTAGGATACAATAGAACTGTTGTATCTGTAGAAAAGTACACGGCACCTACCGTTTTTAAAATGGGATTATCTTTTGTGCCATACGAGACGGAAACTAAGAAACTATTGGTATCTGCTGAACTAAATCATCCAAGTGATAATGCAGAGAATATCCGCGTAGGCAGTGAATTAAGTCTTAGAAAATTGCTCTACTTGAGACTGGGATATAAACTGAGCATAAAAGGACAAAATTTACCTACAGCAGGTCTGGGCATTAAAACCCGAATAGGACTTCACCCACTGTATATAGATTACGGAGTAAACCCTACCAATAGAATGGGTGTTCAACATATTTTTGGGATACATATTCCTTTTAACAACGATAAACGATGAGAATAAGCAGCGTAGCACAAGTTACAGTATGGGTGGGAGTCGTTCTTTTACTATCTGCTTGTGATGGTTTTTTTGGAACCAAAACAAACACAGATTTTATAGAAGTGCCAACATATAGCCCCAGAGAAGTAGCCTATGTTCCTGTGCAACCGGCATTAACGACTTTCCAAGAACCCGTAGATATCATAGCGGGTTTTGATGAACTCATATATGTGGTAGACAAGGCTACAGAAGAAATAATATCTCTAGACGAAAGTGGTAGAGAACTGGGTAGATTTAACGTGCGTGGAGTGCGTGCTGTGGCTCAAACCAGGGGTTTAGACTTATTAGCAATAGGAGAGAACACAGCAACTGTAGCAGGAACAGATTTTGACGTCACGTGTATCTACAAAATAGATATGCACGGTGAAGGAGCAAGCTTCGGAATAGAGTATGCCCGTATTACGGATACGATAACGCATCCTTTTTATTTTAAGTCTACTTTCTCTTCAAGCGATGCAGATGTACAATTCAATAAAATAGCTGTTCTTGAAGACAATCGGTTTTACGTAACCAGAAAAGGCACAGACAATAATCCTCAAAAATTTGGTGGGCCAGATGATGCGGTATTGCTTTTTGGTGCGAACGGAACCTACATTACACCGGTAATCGTCAATACTCCGAACGGGTTTTTCAGAGATTTTTTTAAGCGTCCGATGGGTATTTCTAGTTTTGTGCAACCTCCACAGATATCGGCAGGTGGTCCAGATCACTTCGTTTTTACGTCTATTGGAGAAAATACAACAATCAAAGTTCAAGTTATAGATTATTTAGAATCTGATTTTGGAGCAAGCTATGAGCCACGCATACTGTTTGAGAGTGATTCTACCGTAGCAGATGGAAACCTTGCTACACCAGATAAATTTGCAGAACCTGTGGGTGTTACTATAACTGGGGATGGGACCAATTTTATTTTGGTCGTAGATAGGGCCAAAGATTCATTGTATCAATTTACTACTACAGGCTTAGAAGGAGTAAAACCTCCTGCAGGAGCAGCAAACTCGAAGTACCAAATGGCTAGTTTTGGCGGTAGAGGAGAAGGATTAAGTCAGTTCAACGCTCCGAGTGCAGTAGCTTACAAAAACCGTATCGTTTGGGTTTGCGATACAGGCAACGGACGCGTATTACGCTTCAAGCTTACTACAGATTTCCAATAGTTAATATGCATTTACTATTTGCGGACTTTCTTTTTTCTTCGCAGTCTAAAGTTATCAAATTGGTAGCTAAAGGATAGACCTACACCAGCTGTTTGAATGCTGCTTTGATTCCCTAAAGTGGGATCGGTTGTTCGTTTTTGAAAACCATTAATGCGGACACGTCCATCTTCTGTAATATTGTAGCTTAGATTCAAGTCATAGGGTTTTCTAATGTCCTGGTTTTGGGAAGCCGCATCTACAGATGCAGCAAAGGAAAGTCGATCATTCAAAAATTTTCTGCGTAACGATAAGATAAGTTCCGCTTGATCTGATTGATTGGAGACTTGGTAGTCTACCCCAATTTTTACTCTGGTATCTAATTGTCCTAACCAATTATTGAGTTGACTACTTGCGAAATCACTTAGGCTATTTATTCCTGTATTGGCGACTCCATCTTCTGCTTTGTAGCTGGACCCAGAGGCAAAGCTAGGAGGCACAAAAGTCCCCAAAACCAACAAGGCGAATACTTGTCTATTCAACTCTTCGGGGTCTAGTTTTATACGTTCTATTGTTGTGTTTAGAGCACTGCTGGCATTGCCATTTAGTGAGGTCTGTGTAGGAAATTTTAGGTCAAAAGAAACGGCTGGATCAAAAAGCAGGCCCGATAGCTTTAGGTAGCAATCAACTGGGATACTTTGATTGTATTGCTCTATATTTTCTGCACTACCACTCATTAGTGTCTTGGGAATAGGGTATTCTCGTTTAATGGCCTCTAGGTCAATTTTTGCATTGTAAGGATTGCCATCCCAAAAAAGTGTGCCTCCTGGTTTTACTATAAAGTACTTATTTATTAGGTCCAATGCAGTGAAGAGGTAGTTTCCTCTGTCGATAGTAAGGCCACCGTACATACTAAAATCGCCAAATGTGTTTATTTCCATACGAAGATTTCCATGCCCTGCTGCTTCTATTTTGTCGCCAAGTAGTTCGTCAAATATGAGTGTAACACTGGCGTCATCGGTTACCTCAAAATTAAAATCCATACGAACTCCAGCTTCAGACTTAAGGCCTTGGTTTAGCTGATTATTATCCTCTTGGAAATTGACAAACTCAACGTAGCTTAGATTTCCACTAGCCTCTATGTGGTCCAATGGGATAAATATTTCTGTACCCTTTCTGCTCTTGGCATTTATTTGAAGTAAAATGTCATCTGTGGGCCCTATGATTTGCAAATTACCATCTACAAAAGCAGACCCAAAGAAGAGTTTGTTGTCTCCGCGTTCGGTATTCATAATTTCAAAATTTTCTAACTTGTCTATATTCAGGTCAAACCTGAAATCAGTGAAATTATGGTGACTTACTTGTCCGCTTGCACGCCCTGTGTTATTAAATCTATCTATGAGTTGTGCATCTGTGAGTGAGAAGGAGTTATGGTCGATGTCTATCCTCACAAACCCTGTGTATGCCGTTTGCAGATAGTCTACAACGAAGGATAAACTATCAATATCCATTTTCCCCAAGAGCTTTGGACTGGTAAGTGGGCCAGTGATTTTTATGTCGGT
>JAOKFZ010000004.1 GCA_028247315.1 Bacteroidia bacterium
AAACGTTCACTTTTCAGTGTATCAAGCAGATTTTACAAACTTGGTATACACACCAAATACGTACTTAGTACAGCTCAACATAGACGGGGCCACTAAACTAGCAAAAGTACAGGAACTACAATTCCACCCAACTTCAGAAGATATTGTACATGCAGATTTCTACGAAGTAGACAGTGAAAACCCAATATCTATAGCTGTCCCTGTAAAAATAGTAGGAAGCTCTCCCGGTGTTAGAGCAGGTGGTAAACTGCAGTTAAAAATTAAAAAATTAAATGTATTAGCCTTGATAGCCAATCTTCCTGAATTTATTGAAGTAAACATTGATGATTTAGAAATAGGAAAGAGTGTGAAAGTTGGAGAAATATCAGTAGACAAAATGACGCTACTTGATTCTGAGAACAATTCTATCGTATCGTGTATCGTAACTAGAGCTGCTAAGAGTGCTGCTGGAGAAGAAGGAGAAGAAGAAGAAGGAGAAGAAGGAGCTGCAGAAGCTGCAGAATAAGTCCATCATTCAATCTAGAATAGTCAAAATCTCCTTCTGCTGTGTAGAAGGAGATTTTTTATTAAATTGAATTAGAAATAACCACACCCATTTCTTCAAACGTATAGTCCAAAGCTTTTTTCACTTTGGTATTGTCAAAGTGATTTACGGCAATACTTGCCCTTACTGTCTCTTTGCTAAGCATACCACCCAAACCCAAAAATTCTTTTACAGCTACTATAGTATAGGCTACCTTGTACAGCAGACCCTTTATCTCAATACGAGGTTTCTTGGTTCCCATGGCCGCGGTCATCGTGTCTGCTATTTCCTTAAAACTCTTGTTTTCGCTTACAACGATATACCGCTCACCATTAATGTCTGATAGACAAAGCTTCTCGGCAATTCGTGCCACATCTTGCACACCCACCCAACCGGTGATTCCCCTACTATAAAAATGAAATCCATTCTTAGCATTACCAAAAAGTTTGTTGCTGCCTTTGGTCCAGTCTCCTTTTCCAAGTATTATTCCTGGGTTTATAGCAACGGTAGCTAGTCCTTCTTCCTTGGCACGCCACAACTCACATTCCCCCAAATACTTGGTATAGCCATAGTTGCTATGGACAATCTCATCGTCCCACGCTCTAGACTCAGTTAAGGGTTCTCCTTTCGTATTTTTGCTGATAGCGGCTATACTACTGCAGTACAGCAGTTTCTTTATACCTGCATCTTTGGCCACATTTACTACGTTGGCCGTATACTGCTGGTTTATTTCTACAAGCTTATCTGCATCTTTCTTTAGGTAAGAAATAACTCCTGCTAAGTGCATCACATAGTCCTTTCCTTGAAAATATTCTTCCAACCCGGCAACATCATACAGCTCGCAGGTTTCCCAAGTAAGGTTTTGATATATAGCGGTTTGCAGGCTATAATGATCCTTTACCAATTCAAACTCAGCAAGCGAAGCACCGGGTCTAATAATAGCACATACACGATGTCCTTGTTTTAGCAAATGATGTATAATGTGTACACCTAAGAATCCGTTGGCTCCAGTTATGGCAAAAGTCACGTGTTGCTTCGATTATTTTTGTAAGCTACGAATATATTTAATGCTACAACAATACTTCACGCCAATAGAAGATAAGACGATTTATAAACCGTACCAGATAGGTGCGTGCATACAGAAATATGCCGCCTATTTCCCGGAGTTAGGAAATAACAACATTGCACTCTTTGGTATAAAGGATGAACATGACAGTGCTGCAGTGGTAAGAAAACACCTCTACCAGCTTGCTACAAATACAGCATTCGAAAAAAAAGTGATAGACCTTGGCGACATACCATGCGGAACAACACCAGCAGAAACAAACCTAGCCATACAGACCGTAACCGAGGGACTCCTCGATCGAGGAGCAATACCGCTACTCATAGGCAATCATTTGGACCAGGGTGAACCCCTATACAAAGCTTTTGAAAGAACGTCTGAGCAAATAGAGCTGTCCTTAATATCCGCTTACTTACCGCTACTGGAGTATGAGCTATTGCACCGTATCTGTACACGTGAGCCCAATTATCTTAGGAACATAAATGCCATCGGTTTCCAGGCACCTTATACCCCCCCACAGGCCTTGGATATGCTGGAGAATCTTAATTTCAACCATTACAGACTTGGCAACCTTAAAACACAGCTAGACGAGACCGAAATATACCTACGTAATGCTACGCTTACATTATTTGACTTGAACGCCATTCGTCATGTAGATGCTCCAGGAACCAGTATAGTTCAAGCCAATGGGCTCACAGGGGAAGAAGCTTGCCAACTGGCAAGATACGCCGGTCACAGCGATAGCTTACGATGCTATGCTCTTCTGGGTTTTGATGCTAGCAAAGATACCAGTGAGCTTACAGCAGCTTTGTGTGCCCAGCTTATATGGTACTTTGTAGATGGCGTAGTGCATAGAGTGCAAGATACCCTTGGTACCCACGAAGACTTCGTAAAATATAGATGTGATTTCAGTACCGACGATGTGCCTATTCTTTTTATAAAAAGTAAAAGAACTGCCCGCTGGTGGATGTGCATAGAGCATCCAGCAGACCCAACAAACCTCAATGAAAAAATCACTCTGCCGTGTACCTACTTCGACTACCAACAAGCCGCCAATGGTGATACACCGCAACGCTACCTCGATACACTCAAAAAACTACGTTAAAAATAAAAGATTGGGATACCATTTCTTTAAGATGTACTAACAAACTACTGATCAACCCAACACGAAGTGCTATTTTTGCCTCTTAACACTATAGTTTAAAACAATTTCATGTTAAATGTTTTATGTATTAAGTGAACATAAAATCCGTATTAAGTAATGACTAAAGGTTTAAGTATAAAAGATTTAGAAAATCTAAGTGGCATAAAGGCCCACACTATACGTATGTGGGAAAAACGTCATAATATTTTTGATCCAGATAGAACGGAGACAAATATCAGATTGTACAGCAATGAGGACCTCAAAAAATTACTAAATATCGCTTCTGTCCTTGAGCACGGAATGAAAATAAGTAAGGTCAGCACACTATCTACTGACGAGCTAAACAACGAAATAGAACAGCTACAGCAAGAAAATATAGAGGCTAGTAAAAAAATTATTATTAATAGCCTCATCGTATCTACGCTACAATGCAATGTAGTCACATTCGAAAATACTTACCAAGCATACGCCAACGAGCACTCACTCGAGCATACCATCGAAGAAATAATCTACCCACTACTCATACGCATAGGCCTCATGTGGACCGTAAGCAAGTTAAATCCGTCACAAGAACACTTTGCTAGCCAAATGATCCGTCAAAAGCTGTTTACGGCCATTGACAAGTTACCTATGGCAACCAGTAAAGAACGCTATATACTCTTTCTGCCAGATAATGAGGATCACGAAATAGGATTACTCTATGCTTACTACCTTATCAAACAGGCTGGACATATGTGTATCTACCTTGGACCCAGTGTTCCACTAGAAGATGTCGGCGAATGTTGTAAAAACGCAGAAGCGACTTCACTACTATGTGCATTTACCATTCAACGACAACTCAAAACATATCAAGTATATACTGACAAAATGGAAATGATATGCCCTGAACAACGTGTCCTTATACATGGTTTAAACCAAGACACAGCCAAACAAATTAACAAAGAAAGATTCAACTTTCTCTTTGATATAAACGATTTAAAAACCCTATTGTAATTGCGATTGTTCAACGATACAGATAAATAGTTCAGCACATAGAAAACAAAAGTGAAAATTGCAATAATAGGTTCGGGTTTTTCTTCTCTCTCCAATGCGTGCTATCTTGCAAAGCAAGGACACAAAGTAGAAGTATTCGAAAAGAATGATCAACTGGGAGGAAGGGCTCGCACAAAAAAAATTGATGGCTACACTTTTGACATGGGACCAAGTTGGTACTGGATGCCGGATGTTTTTGAAAATTTCTTTGCCGACTTCGGTAAAAAAGTAAGCGATTTCTATGACCTAAGACGTATTGACCCAAGCTATCGAGTATTTTGGCCAGACGCTCCTGACGATATTCCTGCAGATATGGTTGAGCTCAAAGCCTACTTCGAACAATACGAAGCAGGTGCGGGTCAGAAGCTAGAACAATTTCTGCAAGAAGCCAAAATGAAATATGAAGTAGGGATGGGTGATTTTGTGACAAAGCCATCGCTCTCCTTTACTGAATTTTTAAGTTTAAATACTGCACGCAAAGGTATATCACTTGACTTGTTTAAACCCATCAGCAAACACATACGTCAGTTTTTTAAACACCCAAAACTGATAGAACTACTTGAGTTTCCTGTTCTTTTTCTGGGAGCCAAACCACAAAATACACCTTCACTATATAGTCTCATGAACTATGCTGATATGGCCTTGGGAACTTGGTATCCAATGGGTGGAATGAATAAAATAGTAGAAGGCATGGTGTCTGTGGCTTCTGAACTTGGTGTAAAGTTTCATACCTCTGCTAACGTTGCAGAAATAACAGCAGAAGGGCGAAAGGTAACTGGTATCAAATCCAACAATGTATTTCATACTGCAGACGTAGTAGTAAGTGGTGCAGATTACCACCACACGGAACAAAAATTATTAGCACCTCAATACCGTAACTATGATGAGAAGTATTGGGATAAAAGAGTGATGGCTCCGTCTAGTCTACTCTATTACGTAGGTCTTGATACCAAAGTAGACGGCATCAAGCATCACAATCTCTTCTTTGATGAAAGTTTTGATAAGCATGCAATCGAAATATACGATACCCACAAGTGGCCAGAAGCTCCATTGTTTTACATTTGTAACCCAAGTAAGACAGACCACAGCGTAGCTCCAGAGGGGAAAGAAAATATGTTCTTTTTGGTACCCGTGAGCACAGAATTGAAAGACTCCGAATCGTCAAGAAAACGTTATTTCGATATGATCTGTGATCGCTTACAAAAACACATAGGGAAAGATATCAGACCGCATATTGAGGTTTACGAAGACTTTGCTCATTCAGATTTTATGTCTGAGTACAACAGCTTTAAAGGCAACGCGTACGGATTAGCCAATACGCTGAGGCAAACGGCCCTTCTAAAGCCAAAATGTAAAAACAAAAAATTAGATAACCTTTACTATATTGGGCAACTTACTGTACCTGGGCCAGGAGTTCCTCCGAGTATAATATCCGGCAAAATAGTTTCAGCACTAATACAACAAGAACAACACAAGCATGAAAGCATTATTTGATAAAATATCTCTGAAAGCCAGTGTAATGGTAACCAATGCCTATAGCACATCATTCTCGCTAGGTATCAGAATGCTCAATGAGTCTGTGCGTGAGCCCGTATACGCTATATACGGGTTTGTACGCTTTGCAGACGAAATAGTAGACTCTTTTGAAGGATACGATAAAGCCGCTCTCATAGCAGATTTCCGAAAACAAACAGACGCAGCTATTGCTCAAAAAATTAGTCTAAACCCTATACTCAATAGTTTTCAGCATGCTGTAAATCACCACAAGATTGATCAGTGGCTAATAGATGCCTTTTTTGATAGTATGGAAATGGATCTAGAGGATCAAACCTACGATCAAGAGACATTTGAGAAATATATACTGGGTAGTGCTCAGGTAGTAGGCCTTATGTGTCTTCGTATATTTTGTAACGGGGATAGTACACAATACGAAAGCCTAAAAGAGGGTGCTATGAGCTTAGGATCTGCTTTCCAAAAGGTTAATTTTTTGCGAGACCTGAAGGCTGACAAAGACGACTTGGGAAGGATTTACTTCCCTGGTATGAACATTCAAGAATGGACCCCGCAGCTCAAAAAAGAAATAGAAGCTGATATAGCAATAGATTTCAAGCACGCTTTGGAGGCTATCAATAGACTACCCAGTAACTCCAAGTATGGCGTTTACACAGCCTACAGGTATTATTTCAAACTTTTTAGAAAACTGGAAAACGCAAGCTTCGAAGAGCTATTTACCAAAAGACTCCGAGTTCCCAATACAACGAAGTTTAGGCTGTTGTTTACCTCCAAGGCTAGACTAGCTATGGGTACTTATTTTTTATAATACGATGATACTGATTTATATACTCATCACGCTCGGTACATTCTTAGCTATGGAGTTTGTAGCATGGTTTGCACACAAGTATGTGATGCATGGTTTTCTGTGGTGCTTGCACAAGGACCACCACCAGCACAAACCTGGTTTTTGGGAAAAAAACGATGCGTTTTTTCTCATTTTTGCCATACCAAGTGCTACATGTTACATTGTAGGCAGTGCACTAGCAGGAATGTTTCCGCTGTTTTTTGTTGGTGTAGGCATTTCATTGTATGGCTTAGCGTACTTCTTGGTACACGACATTTTCATTCACCAACGATTCAAAATATTTACCCGTACCAAAAATAAATACCTGAAAGCCATACGAAAGGCTCACAAGGTACATCACAAGCACTTGAACTCAGAAGATGGAGAATGCTTTGGGATGCTCCTAGTGCCTCCCAAATACATCAAAGAAGCGAAATAATGAATAGCTTGTACCTTTGGGTGAACCTCGGAGCCATATTTTTTCCATTCATTCTTAGTTTCAATAAGCTGGGACATTTCTACCGACGGTGGAAGTATATCTTCATGTCTATAGCCGCAATGAGCGTGTGCATCATCTCATGGGATGTGCTATTTACCCTATTGGGCGTTTGGGGTTTTAATGAAGAGTATCTCCTTGGACCGTCATTACTTCTCTTACCACTGGAAGAATGGTTGTTTTTCATCTGTATACCCTATGCTTTTATGTTTTTGTACGACCAATTGGTCATACTCAAAGCAAAAAATGTCTTACAACCCATTGAAAAATACTTAGACTTCTTCTTCTTGACAGCTGCATCAGCCTATCTCATTGCCGGCTTTGGGAATATCTATACGACAACCATTGCATCATTGGTATTCATTTTTACACTTATAATGATGAAGCTCAATCCGCCACATCGTGGCATCTTTTATCTGAGCTATATTATTATTCTTATTCCTTTCACGGCTGTGAATGGAATTCTCACTGGTTTTATTACCCCAGAACCTATAGTTTGGTACAACAATGCTGAAAATCTCGGCATACGCTTTCTCACTATACCCATTGAAGACTATCTCTATTATTTCTTGATGTACGGCATCTGCTATGTAGTGTATGAGAGAGTGAAGCCAGCTTCTTGAAATAAAGCACACTCCAATCAAATTCTTCTCGTTCTGTTTCTGCTGGGAAACAAAAAAAGCTACCCAGTGTGATAGCTTTTTAAATGTTATACGTCTCAGGGATTAACCCAAGTACGATTTCAATATTTTACTTTTGCTAGACTTACGTAGTCTTCTAAGTGCTTTTTCCTTGATTTGGCGTACACGCTCACGTGTAAGACCTACCTTGTCAGAAATATCTTCTAATGTATGTGCAGGACCACCATCTAGACCATAGTAATATTTTAGTACATCCCTTTCTTTTTCAGAAAGTGTGGAGATTACACGGTTTATTTCTTTTCTAAGCGACTCATCCATCAATGGTTGATCTGGATTAGGCTCATCGTTATTATCCAATACGCCCAGCAGGCTATTGTCTTCTCCTTCTATAAGTGGAGCGTCTATAGACAAGTGACGTCCGCTAGATTTGAATGCATTCTCTACCTCCGTTACAGAGATTTCAAGTTCTTTTGCTATCTCTTCTGGAGTAGGCTCACGTTCTTGAAGCTGCTCCAGACGAGCTGCTGCCGCACTTATTCTGCCTATACTACCTACTTTATTGAGTGGTAGACGCACGATACGCGACTGATCTGCAAGTGCTTGAAGTATCGACTGACGAATCCACCATACAGCATATGAGATGAACTTGAAACCACGTGTCTCATCAAATCTCTTTGCTGCTTTTATAAGTCCAAGGTTTCCTTCATTAATGAGGTCACCTAAAGTCAATCCTTGATTTTGGTATTGTTTGGAAACAGAAACGACAAAACGAAGGTTAGCATTTACCAATTTTTCTAGAGCAGCTTGATCACCTTCTCTTATTCTTCCGGCTAAAACCACCTCTTCTTGTGCATCAATCATTGAAACCTTACTTATCTCGTTGAGATATTTGTCCAATGATTTATTTTCCCTATTGGTAAATTGTTTTGAAATTTTAAGTTGTCTCATGTATGATGTGAAATCTTTCTTTTCTTTTAAGAACTCGCAAAGTTAATGTTTTGTGCGTAAAAAGCTAACATTCCCCCTTGTTTGCGAACCAAAAAATCACCTCAAAAAGTGTGCCTAATTACTTCCTTTAGGTCCAAGAACACTATCTTTGCCGCTACCAAGCAATATAAATGAAAAACATAAAAATTTCAGTAGCCAAAGGCGATGGCATAGGCCCAGAAATAATGGACGCTGTTCTTACTATTTTTAATGCTGCTAACGCTCCGCTGGAGTATGATTTCATTGACATGGGTAAAAGTGTATACGACAAAGGGCATACTACGGGCATGACAGATGAAGCACGGGCAAGTGTCGAGTCTACGGGTATTCTTTTCAAAGGGCCAATGGAAACGCCAAAAGTCGGCGGGGTAAAAAGCATTAACGTAACTGCCCGCAAAACGTGGAATACCCACTCCAATATCAGGAAATTTCAAACCATAAAGGGAGTAGATACTGTTTTCAGTAAGGCAGGTATTCCAATAAACCTGACCATAGTAAGAGAAAATGTAGAAGATACCTACGGAGGAATAGAGCACTACATGACCAAAGATGTAGCAGTCAGCCGTAGAATTATATCTAGACCTGGTTCACAGCAAGTCATACGATCTGCGTTTGAAACAGCCATAAAAGAAGGATACTCAACAGTAACCTGTGGTCACAAGGCCAATATAATGAAGCTCACAGATGGTATGTTCTTAGACACATTCTATAAAATCGCAAAGGAATATCCGCAGATCAAGGCGGAAGACATCATTGTAGATGCCCTCTGTATGAAGCTTGTTTATGCTCCGCAAACATTTGAGTGTATTGTTCTCACTAACTTGCAAGGAGACATAGTATCAGATCTATGTGCAGGTCTCGTAGGTGGCCTGGGCTTTGCCCCTTCCGCTAACTTAGGAGATCACATCAAAATCTTTGAAGCGGTACACGGTACAGCTCCAGATATAGCAGGCGAGAATAAAGCTAACCCCACGTCTTTGCTCCTAAGTGCAGTGCTTATGTTAAATCAGATGGGACTAGATCAGTACGGTACTGCTATCAGAAACGCTCTTCTAAGAGCCATAGATAAGGGTGTGCACACCGGAGACTTCGGAGCAGATAGATCCAAGTCGGTAGGCACTCATGAGTTTGCCAATGCGATAACAGCGGAGTTAGACATAAGTAAGATAACAGACAACGATCCAGAAAAATACCATAAGCCTAGCATATTAGCTGAGAATAAAATGATGGTGTCGAGTGACGAAATTATCGAAACAGTAGGAATTGACCTTTTCATAGAATGCGAAACCCAAGCGGATAAAATAGCCGAGATTGTACAGGCACACATAGATCCAGATATGGAACTTACTACCATTACGAATAGAGGCACACAAGTGTGGCCAGAAGGCTCTGTGTACACTAACTTAGTAGACACCTATGTAGTACGTATTGAGAAAAATACAACAGCAGAAATTAAGAAAAAGAAATTTATGGAACAGGCAATCCACTTATACGATTACCTAAACATTAGTTCTATAGAAATGCTCATTAGCATAGATGGGAAACGTAAATATTCCCTAGCTCAGGGGCAAAAGGTGAATGCCATTAGTTGAGTAACATCAGTAATATAGCAGATTATTTTACAGGCAAGAGGCTTGTCATCCCTATCCTCATAGGTTTAGCTACAACTGCTTATTTCTTTTTGCAAGATTTTGATATGCAGGCATATAGCAGTATAAGTTGGACTGTTACCACCAGCTTTTGGATAGGGGTAGCAGTCCTTTCTGTTTTTATCCGACTTATGTGTTATGCGTATCGACTAATTGTACTCTCGAACTATGAGTTATCTTGGCTTAGAGCAATCCAAATCATTGTGCTTTGGGAGTTTTCTTCTGCCATATCACCGGGAATAGTAGGTGGCACTGCGGCGGCTCTACTGCTCCTGGCAAGGGAAAAAAACATAAACTCAGGAAAAGGTACTGCTATGGTTTTAGCAACATCATTCTTAGATGTGCTTTTTTATGTGCTCGCAGTGCCATTTATTGCACTATGGGTAAACCGTGCAGACACTATCCCAGCCAACATAGGCTACCTCACTGAAGCAATTATTTGGCGGTACTTTATTGTTATTTACTTTGTGTTTCTGAGTTGGGCTATTCTATTGGGTTTTGGGCTATTCTTTAAACCCAACAGTATTACTCGTTTGGCACTCCTCTTTACCAGGATACCTTTCCTCTCACGGTATACCGAAAGAGTGAAGAATTGGAGCGGTAACGTACTAATAGCTGCAGAAGCATTTCGAAAAGAAAGCTTTTGGCACTGGACGAAAGCTTTTGGCGGTACAACCCTTGCTTGGGTTAGCCGTTTTATCCTTGTAAACTGTTTAATACTAGCTTTGGGAAATGGTACTGCAACGGCTGAAATATTTGGCAAACAACTTGTAATGTGGGCTGCACTTATGATACCCGCCACACCTGGAGCTGCAGGCATGGCAGAATGGTTATTTACAGGTTTTATGAGTGAGTATTTTGTCAATGCACAGCTCACAAATACTACAGCATTTTTATGGAGACTTATGAGTTATTGGCCATATCTATTCGCTGGGTTTATCCTATTCCCAGTATGGTATAAAACAATACAAAGAACCAGTAACATGCAGAAAGAGATATCTAAAAGGTAGAACAACTACCTAATTTATGTTCACATAAATTGGTTCTGCTATTTTTCAACTTAGCTTTCTCAGAAATTCCAGCAGCATTGTACATCCCATTCTGAATAATCAGCTATTCTGCTAAAGACGTTCACCTTTTACGTTATAAGCCAGAAAAACCTTATAGAAGTCACTAATAATTAGGGTATCTATCCTCTTTTTTGTTTACTACACGCGTATAGCTACCCTAAAATGAAAAAAAATACGTTGCTTTGCCAATCTATGAGTAATAAACCTTGCATAGGCATTACAGTTGGTGATTTTAATGGTATAGGTCCAGAACTTATCATTAAGACGCTTAGCAATGAGCTGATTTTTAATTACTGCACACCCATTGTATACGCCAACACCTATATTTTTAAGCATTATGCAGAGCTCCTAGAGTTGCCTACTATCAATTTTAACATAGTACGCCAAGCAAAGGATATAAAATACGGTATGGTTAACTTACGTTCTTGCAGCAGCGAACGCATAGAGATAACTCCGGGCATTCCTAGTGTGCAAGCTGGTAAACTTGCTTACGAGGCTTTACAGCTAGCCGTAGAAGACATTAAATCTGGACTAATAGAGAACATTCTCACAGCACCCATAGACAAAAAGACCACAACAGAGGCGGGTCTAGCGTTTAACGGTCATACACAGTATTTTGCTGAAGAGTTTAGTAGCAGCGTACAAATGATATTGCTCAATGACCAGCTCCGCGTAGCAATGGTGACCGGACACAATGCTCTAAGCGAGGTAGCTGCCAAAATAACAACGGAGACTGTCTTAGAACAAATAGAAGCACTGAGTGCTAACCTGCAAGCAGACTTTGGTATTAATAGACCCAAAATAGCGGTATTGGGCATGAACCCACACGGCGGAGACAACGGACTAATGGGTAGAGAAGAATTGGAAAGCATCAAGCCAGCCATAAAACAAGCACAGGAAAAAGGCATTCTTGCAATTGGCCCATATCCTCCAGATGGATTTTTTGGGTCTAAAAATATTCAAAATTTCGATGGTGTTCTGGGAATGTATCACGATCAGGTTCTTATCCCGTTCAAACAAGTGGCCTTTGCAGACGGTATAAACTATACTGCAGGACTGCCTATGATACGGACTTCTCCAGACCACGGTACAGCATACGATATTGCCGGGAAAGGTGTTGCTGATGCATCGTCCTTTATCAACGCGTTATACCTTGTCAATAAGATACACAGAAACAGACTCGCATTTTATGACCAGTCAGTTTCCACGCTTAATTTTAGAGAGCACCGCCGTGAGAAATTTAGCATTGGCGTACCAGACTTAAGATAAGTGCATAACAATAACTGATTTATAAGTAAAAACTATACCTTTGCAGACTTTTTAAGATGAAGTTGTCCAACTTTGATATTGATTTTATAAAATTCAAAAACGAGAAAGACTTCGTTCGTTACAAGATTGATGATACGTTCTTTCTACTAAAAGAAAATAGCCTATATAACCACGGGGATATAGACATAAAGATACAATGCGAAAAAAGTGATGGAACTATAACGCTTAACTATAAGTTGAATGGGCACATTGCTTCGCAATGCGAACGGTGTTTACTGCCTATTAAAATAGATGTAAACAGTGATAGGAATGAGGTTTTGAAGCTGACTCTAAACGACGAGTTGCTTCAAGAAGAAAACTATCTAAGTGTCAATCACCAAGTGTATTCAGCGTATGACTCCATATATGAGCAAATATGCCTGAGCATGCCAACGCGGTTGATATGCGAAAACTCCATTAGTAATAAACCATGCGAAATAGACCATCCCGAAACAACTGAAGAGAACGTTGTAGACGACAGGTGGTCAGAACTTAAAAAACTAATAAAATAAATAATGGCACATCCTAAACGTAAGATTTCCAAAACAAGACGAGACAAACGCAGAACCCATTACAAATTAGGTAACAGACAACTCCACAGAGATCCGTCTACAGGCGAAATACACCTGTATCACAGACTTAATCTTGAGACTGGCATGTACAGAGGAGTTCAAGTTATAGAACCTAATAACGCTGACTAACTGCGTATGAGAATTGGCATTGATGCCATGGGGGGCGATTTTGCCCCAAAAGAATGTATTAAAGCGGTACTCACCGAAGCCAATATAAAAGATTGCGATATGCAGTTTTTTGTTTTTGGTGAGCAAAGTGCATTGGCACCATACGCCAGTGACTTGCAGCACCCTAAAATATCAGTAGTATTTACTGGTGAGAGTATAGGGATGGGTGAACATGCTACGAAAGCAGTTGCCTCTAAAAAAGAGTCTAGTATAAATGTAGGAATTAATTTTCTTGCTGAAGATAAAATAGATGCTTTTTTGGGAGCAGGCAATACAGGAGCCATGATGGTTTCTGCATTGTATCAAGTAAAGACTATCTCAGGGATAGAGCGACCCGCTCTTTCTTCGGTGCTTCCTCAACAAAGTGGCACTACAGGAGTACTACTAGATGTAGGTGCAAACAGTGACCTAAAACCCGAGACCCTTGCCAAGTTTGCTATACTTGGTAGTGAGTATGCAAAAGCAGTATATGGCATTGACAATCCTCGTGTAGGGTTGGTAAATATTGGTGAAGAAGAAGAAAAAGGAAACCTCCTTACTAAAAGTGCATTCCCTCTTCTCAAAAATCAAACTGGAATAAACTTCATTGGCAATGTAGAAGGTAGACACCTTTTTAATGACTTGGTGGACGTTGCTGTATGTGACGGTTTTACGGGAAACGTTATTGTGAAAACGTGTGAAGGTTTCTTTTACAACCTGCTAAAGCGAGGAGTAGAAGATAATTTTTTAACAAAGTTTAACTTTGAACATTATGGCGGTACACCTATCTTAGGCATTAAGAAACCCGTAATCGTAGGTCATGGTATTACCAAGGAAAAAACATTCCGCAATATGATAAAACTCTCGAAAAACGTGGTAGACTCAAAATTAATTTCTAAGATTGAACAATCATTTTCAGAAACAACGAGTAGCTAACTAAAAAACATCAAATAAGACAACCACATGAGAGCAGCTATTACAGCAGTTGGAGGTTATGTGCCTGAGAAGGTAATATCCAATAAAGACTTAGAAAAGTTAGTAGACACGTCTGATGAATGGATACTAAGCAGAACCGGAATAAAAGAACGCCGTGTGATGCCAGATGGCACCGCTACAAGCGATATTTGTGTGGAAGCTGTAAATCAGATACTCGAAAAAAGAGGCATCTCTGCAAAAGAAATAGATCTAATTATAGTAGCTACCGTTACCCCAGACCATGTATTCCCTGCCACGGCAAACATTGTTTCTGACAAGGTAGGTGCCACTAACGCATGGAGTTTTGATATAAGTGCTGCTTGTTCTGGATTCTTGTACGCACTAGAAACTGGTGCCAAATTCATAGAATGCGGGAAGCATAAAAAAGTTTTGGTATGCGGTGCAGATAAGATGTCTGCTATCATAAACTATGAGGATAGGAATACCTGTGTTATATTTGGTGACGGCGGCGGAGCAGTACTGCTAGAACCGAGTACTGACGAAGATGGGATAATCGATAGCATTTTGAAAACGGATGGTTCTGGGAGAGAATTTTTACATCAAAAAGCGGGCGGTTCTTTGCACCCTCCTACCCATGAAACGATAGATGCACGAGAACACTACGTACATCAAGAAGGGAAAACGGTATTTAAGTTTGCTGTAACTAACATGGCAGAAGTAAGCCGTGAAATCATGGATAACAATGACCTTACCGGAGATGATGTAGATTACCTCTGTGCACACCAGGCAAACCTTAGAATAATTGACGCTACCGCACGCAGAATGGAGCTCGACGATGAAAAAGTCTTGATTAACATCGAGCGATATGGGAACACTACTGCTGGCACCATCCCACTATTGTTTTGGGATTTTGAAAAGAAATTTAAAAAAGGAGACAATGTCGTTCTTGCCGCTTTTGGTGGAGGATTCACATGGGGCTCAGTATACCTTAAGTGGGCATACAATTCATAGAATTTTAACTTATTATACTATTTTCGTTAACAGATAATCATTAGATATGGACCTTAAAGAAATTCAAACACTCATCAAATTCATCTCTTCATCTAAAGTAGACGAAGTTGCTATCGAGAAAAAAGATTTTAAAATAAAAATAAGAAGAAATATTCCTTCGGGTACTAAGATGGTTGCGGCACCTGCACAGGTAGCTCAACTTCCAGTAGCGTTAGGTACTCCTGCTGCTCCTGCCTTAGAGCCGAGAATAGAGGCCGCACCGGTAGCAGAAACAAACGATGGTACCGAAGAAATAAAATCACCAATGATTGGCACCTTCTACAGAAAATCATCTCCCGATAAACCAAACTTTGTGGAAGTAGGTGATATGGTAGAAAAAGGCCAAGTTATTTGCATCATAGAAGCGATGAAGCTTTTCAATGAAATAGAGTCAGAGGTAAGTGGTAAAATTGTAAAAGTATTGGTAGACGATTCTCAACCAGTAGAATACGATCAGCCACTATTCTTAGTAGAACCTAGCTAATCTCCTATGTTTAAGAAAATATTAATCGCAAACAGAGGTGAGATTGCCCTGCGTATAATACGTACGTGTAAGGAAATGGGGATAGCTACAGTAGCTGTTTACTCTACTGCGGACAAAGAGTCTCTACACGTAAAATTTGCGGATGAGGCTGTATGCATAGGTCCTGCACCTAGTCCTAGATCCTATCTCAGTATGCCAAATATTCTTGCTGCCGCAGAAATAACCAACGCAGATGCTATTCACCCAGGATATGGTTTCTTATCTGAAAATGCTCAGTTCTCTGAAATGTGCAGAGACCATGGAATCAAATTCATTGGTGCAAGCCCAGAGATGATAGAAGGTATGGGCGACAAGTCCAATGCTAAAGCTAGCATGATAGACGCTGGTGTGCCTTGTGTGCCAGGTTCTGACGGATTACTCAAAGACCTAAAAGACGCACGGAAAGTAGCCAAAGAAGTAGGCTATCCTGTGATGCTGAAGGCTACTGCCGGTGGTGGCGGTAGAGGAATGAGACTAATCTGGAAAGATGAAGAGTTTGAAGATAATTGGAACAGTGCTCGTACAGAGTCTAAAGCTGCATTTGGCAATGATGCCATGTACTTAGAAAAATTTGTAGAAGAACCCCGTCATATAGAAATACAAATAGCAGGAGACCAATATGGCAAAGTATGCCATCTATCTGAAAGAGATTGTTCTATACAGCGTAGACATCAGAAACTACTCGAAGAGGCACCATCACCATTTGCAGATGATGACCTAAGAACAAGAATGGGCGAAGCAGCTATAAAAGCCGGCGAAGCTATAGGATACGAAGGTGTAGGAACCGTAGAATTCTTGGTAGACAAACACAAGCAATTCTACTTCATGGAAATGAATGTACGTATACAAGTGGAGCATCCTGTCACCGAAGAAATAATCAACTTTGATCTCGTCAAAGAACAAATAAAACTAGCAGCAGGTCATCCTATAAGTGGCCAAAATCATTTGCCTCAAAAACACTCTATTGAGTGTAGAATAAATGCAGAAGATCCATTCAACGACTACCGCCCCAGCCCAGGACTAATTACGGTATTGCACAAGCCAGGTGGTCATGGTGTTCGTGTAGATTCTCATATATATGCAGGATACATTATACCGCCACATTATGACTCTATGATAGCTAAACTAATTGTTTCCGCTCAAACGAGAGAAGAGTGTATACTCAAGATGGAGAGAGCTCTTTCTGAATTTACCATAGAAGGAATAAAAACAACGATACCATTGCACCTTAAGCTGATGAACGATCCCGATTTTAAAGCAGGAAACTTCACAACTAAGTTTATGGAGACCTTTGACATAAATAAATAGTCACAAGCTAACAATATAAAAATCGGAACGATATAGTTGTTCCGATTTTTTTTGGACTCGCTTCTGAGCACAAAAAAAGGCGGCGAAATCTCGCTGCCTTTACTATTAATAGTATTGTTTTACTGCTTTTGCAATACTTTAGAGAAGCTCAAATCCCCTTCTATTCGTACTACATACACGCCTCTAGCAAGATCATTTACTTGTATAGGTTGGCCTTTGTTGATTTTTTGAGACATCTTCAAGTTACCCAATATATCATAAATATTCACGGTATAACTAGCTGAATTATAATCTACATAAACCACATCTGTTGCCGGATTTGGATATACCTTGATCGCAGTTTTGTCTAGGTCATTTGTACTTACCAAATCTCTAGCCGTGATTCTAAGTCTTATAGAATCGCGGTTAGAAGGGTCCGTAACCGAGTAGGCCGAAACATACGCATCGCCCTCACCTGCTACTCCAAAAAACGCAAAGCCTAATTTAAATTCTACCGTATCGCCCCGCTTTATTGCGAAGTCATATGGCACTGTTGGCTCCTCTATGCACAAGTAACCACTACATACTGTTGTAGACCAATCAGATGGAACATCTATCTTATTCAGTACCCAAGCAAAAAGAGTATCTCCAGGATCGGTTGAACTATTGGTTAAATATGCTTTTGCATTATAATCAAACTCATCTTTGCTAAAATTTGGCTCCACAAAGTCTCTCTTGTCAAATGAAATCTGTGCAAGTGAACTCACTGCAAATGCAAGAAGTGTTAAGAGTAAAGTAATTTTTCTTTTCATAATATTATTATTTTAAGCAGCTTCTGCTTCTACAGACTCTACCTCTGGTATCATTCTTTTTAACAGGTTTTCAATACCTGCTTTTAATGTAAGTGTACTGCTTGGGCATCCGCTACAAGAACCTTTCATGGTAACCGTAACTATGCCTTCTTCAAAACTCTTGAAATCTATAGCACCCCCATCCATTTCTACGGCAGGCCTCACGTGGTCTTCCAATAGTTGTTTTATCTTGGTAACTACTTCCGACTCTTCTTGGTCTGTCAACGTTTCTTTGATTACGACTATTGGCTTTTCTGCCTCGAGGTAGTCCTGAACAAACTTCTTGAGCTCCGGAATTATATCAAACCACTCAACATCCGATTTTTTGGTAACAGATACGAAATTGTTCATTATGAACACTCCCTTCACAAAGTTATACCCGAACAGCTCTTTGGCCATAGGACATTCATCTAACCCTTCATTGGTTCTAAAATCAATGCTATCATTGGGCAAAATCATCTTATTCGCCACGAATTTCATTGACTCTGGATTGGGTGTTTTCTCTGAATAAACAGTTATGACGTCTTGTAATTCCATGTTATTTGTAACGTTTCAAAAGTAACTATAGTTTTCATAGAATTCAAATTCTATTCTGTCATCTTTAGTCCATATCATCTGCCTTATCATGCTGCAGGTCTTTGGTACTTTACATTTTGTTATGCACGTAATACTTATTGAAAGTGCACCACTGGCATTCATCCTCCTCGCATCCTTTTTTGAACTCCAAATTCTGTATCTTAGCAAATGTTTCTTTGATTTGTTTTTTGACGAAGTCATACTCATCATCATTGACCATAATTTTCACCTTTTTGTAGGTGTCTCCTTCTGGTTCTATGAAATCTATCTCACCCGAAATAACGGTAAGATTTTGCGTAGTATCACTTTCGATCAAAGCCTTATAAAACAGTACTTGCCTCCAATAATCTCCGCCTCTTCGTTTTTCAAAGTTGACCTCATCTGGATTGTCCTCCAGTACTACCGGCGGTTTTATTTTTTTGATGCCGTACTTTACCTGTCCAGTTTTAAAATCTACCACATGTGCCGTGCCTTCATTGACGACTACTTTATCTATCTGTCCGCGAATAGGAACTCCATCTATTTCACAATTCTTAAGGAATAATTCGGTGTGTATCTCGCCTTCCCCATTCCAAGTAACAGCATATTCATCATAGTATTTGTTCAAAATATTAATCCCATAATATGTTCTCCTCTCGAGCCCTTCCTTGGTAAAAGCCTCTTTGCTGCTATCCATTGCAGCAGTAAAACGCTTTTTTATGAAATCCTTGGCTTCATCTGGATCTTGTAGCTCATCCAGTTTTTTGTATAGACCATCTAATGCATGATGTACCGCAGTGCCAAACGTGGAGCTTTCACCCTTTGCAGAGGGCACACGCAGTATGTTTTGGTAAAAGAATGCAACAGGGCATCTTAAGTAGCTATTCAGATTGGTAGCACTAAGTCGAAAATTCTCTACTTCCTTTACTACAAAGTCTTGCTTCACTAGGTCAAGGTATTCCTCATTTCGATGGGTAAGCATAAAGTCGAAAAAGTGTAGTAAATCGTCTTCATTTGCCTCTTGTTTCTGAAAAAGTGCGGCTCCACTTTCTTCTAACTCCACCACAAATAAGCTCTTTGTTAAATCTTTATCTTTTTCATCCTTTAGAGCATAGCTAATTTCTATTCCTTTTCTAGCTCTTGTAAGGGCCACATAAAAGAGTCTTCTCGACTCCTCTATCGATGCTTTTTGAGGTTCTCCTGGCAATAGTAAATTAAGCTTGTAGGGGAGTGATTTATTGTCTTTTTCCCATTTCTTCTCCGTACAACCCATTACAAAAACGTAGTCATATTCTAGTCCTTTAGAACCGTGCACTGTCATTAGATTTACCCCGTTAATACCGTGTATTATTTTGGTGAGTTTTAACCCCAGTTTATTTGATTTTAAGAGTGCTATTTTACGTAAAAATTCATTGAGCGACAAGTAGGGTTCGCGAGCTGTTTCCTCTTTCAAAAAATTGTAGTATGTCTTTAGGCACTGTATTTGAAAAGTAGCGTCTTTGGCAGACAATGCCCTAGCTACAAACCCAACCTTAGACATGATTCTCTCCACTACCGTTTGCAGCGTGACGTTGTGCATCTCTTTGATCCAAAACTCTATATCCTCTACAAAGCCCCTTAATTCCCTTTTTGCCTCTTTTTCAATATCCAACCCTACGGCAACTGTATTCAGCTGCTCTCGCCATCCAGCTTTCCTATTCTTTGCAATTACATTGCTTATTCTTGCTATATCAAATGCCGATATATGTTTAAAGTTATGGTAATGCAAAATTTCGAACAGTAAATACTGACCCGTATCGAGATGTTTACTTTCTAAACTTAAGTATGTCAAAAAATTATTGAGCTGATGCACTAAAGGTACTTCCAGTACATCTTGCGTTTTGGCCACATTATAGCTTATGTCTTCTGCCTCCAGGTATTTTATGAGCTCCTCACTCTGGCGATGATTGCGGTACATTATACCCACATTACTGAGTGATACGCCATCTGCCGTTAGCTTTTTTAGTTTGGCTGTGATACTTACTATCTCCTGAAAAGTATTTGGATACTCTACCACTTTTAGAGCATTTGGTATTCCTGCTACATCTTTGTTAGATGCAGTTATCTCCTTGTTTAGATTCGGCACCTTCCCAACCAAGCGTTCGTCATTGTGCTTTATTATCGCATTGCTACCATCCAAAATGTTCTGGCTAGACCGATAGTTTTGATCCAATACAACCAGTTTTATTTCCTTTTCATATCGCTTATAAAACTCAAAAATATTTTCTACGTTGGCTCCTTGAAATTTATACACCGACTGGTCATCGTCTCCTACTACAAACACATTGGGGTTGTCCCAATAGTTGATAAGCGTATAGAGCAGTTCATTTTGTGCTCCATTGGTGTCTTGATACTCGTCTACCAAAAAATATTGATACATCTCCTGGTACTTGAGCAGTAAATCATCATTTTCTTTTAACGCTGAGAGCACCCAGGTTATCATGTCGTTAAAATCGTAGCGTTTTCTCTTCGCCAGTTTAGCATCATATGAATCTAAAAGTAAGGCTGCCTCTACTAACTTTTCCAATGGTTCTTTATCTGCACTGTATTTACGTAGGTTAACGTCTCCCTTTTGGTTTTCTCCTGACTTGCGTTTGTATAGATAGCTTTCATCATTGAGCATGTCTTCTAGCTTAGTCATAACTTTAGAACGAATATTCTCCGCTGTAAGATTATCTTTTTTCATTAGTCCAAAAAGTTTGAGCAGATTTCTCACATCATAGTAAATATCTCCTACATACCGCTTTATTTTGCTGCTATGTGAAAGCTCATCTATAATCTCTTTCATCACCTCCAGCACTTCTAGCTCAGAGACAGGGTCTAAGTCTTGTATACCAAAAAGATCTTTGTTTTCTTGTATAACCGTATTGCAAAACCCGTGATAGGTATACACATTTACTTTGTAAGACTGAGAACCCATAAATTGGTTCAATCTTAGTCTCAGTGCAGTAGTGGCTGCTTCTGTAAAGGTAAGACACAGTATGTTTTCGGGGCTAGTATCAGTGTTTTTTACAATACTTGCAACGCGAGCTCCTAGCACTTGTGTTTTGCCCGTTCCGGGCCCCGCTACTACCATTACAGAACCCTCTATGGTATCTACTGCTTTTCGTTGATTTGGGTTCAGTTTACTGTATACTTCTTCAAATGTCATTGTCAGGGCAATATGGGTGTTTTTTTTTATTTGCTCGTAGCAATATTTAATTTAGCGAAAAAATGACACAAATTATTGCAACCTTTTAAGATATTTGTTTCTAATCTAATAGATAAATAGAATATAATGAGAAAAAACAATTACCTAATTAAATGCTTTATGTCATTGCTGCTTGTTTCTGCAGCAGGCTTTACTATGGCACAAACGTATTGTGCATCACAAGCAACTTCGCAATTTGACTCCAAATGCGACCGTGTAGAATTAGCAGGAAACTCTGTTACTATAGACGCAAATTCTTCGGCTGCTGGATGCCAGCAGTACACAGACAATACATCACTTGCTGCGGCAGATTTATCTCCTGGAGGAGATTTTACAGTTACCGTAACACAAGGTACTTGTGGAGGTAACTATGGAAGAAGATCCAATGTATGGATAGATTACAATAGAGATGGTGACTTTACAGATGCCGGCGAAATGCTCAGTGCTGGAAATGGATCTGGAACAAACGTTATCAATTTTACAGTGCCTTGTGCTGTGAATGCTGGTGTTACTCGAATGCGAGTAAAGGTTGTAGAATCTACTGCGACATTAACAAACCCTTGCGGTAATTATACCTGGGGAGAAACAGAAGACTACTCTGTTCTACTTCTTGCACCTTCACCAGGTTTATCTTCTAGTTTCTTTGTTGCTGATACGGTATTTGTAGGTACGCTTACGGCCTTTATCAATAGCAATCAAGCTGGTTATATCTCCCACAACTGGACTATCGATGGCAATCAATACACCACTACAAACGCTGATTATGTTTTTGGTACGACCGGTACATATACCGCTAAACTAGTAAGTGAAAATTGTAACGGTGTTGATTCTACTACAAAAGATATTGTGGTTATTAATCCTACAGCTCCTCCTGTTTCTGACTTTGTTTCAGACCGAAATATTGTTGAGATTTTTGAAACTGTCAATCTGATAGATTTAAGTACCAACGGACCTACCTATTGGGATTGGGTTATCACAAACGGTGTAGATACCATCGATGGTGACGATCAAGCTGCTCTTAGAGGCGGAAATCCACGTGTCAACCAAAATCCTGCTTTGCTTACAGGTAACTACGCCTCTGCTGTAGATGTAGGTACGTGGACAGTTACCCTTACTGCATCTAACGCTATTCCAGGTTCTGCTCCTGAAGTTAAAACCTCATATTTAACAGTACAACGTTCTAGTTACAATATGGGTACCGCTACTGTGCTTCCTGCAGGTATCATCACTACGCCTAGTGGTGTGATATTTGATAAAGGTGGACCCAATGCTAATTACACCGCCCCTGAAACCAACGAAGCTCTTATTGCTCCATGTGGTGCTCAAAGCGTAACATTAGAATTTACGCAGTTTGTGGTGAATGCTAATGCAACTCTTAGAATATATGACGGCGTTAATGCTCTTGGTACTCCTATACACCCAGGTAACGGATACACACTAGGTAACGAACCTACTGGGCCTATTACTGCTTCTTCTGGTGCTATGTACCTACTGTGGACAACCACTGCAGGTGCTACTACAGACGGGTTTGCAGCTAACTGGTCTTCTGTGGCCGGTACAGGGGCTACTCCTGTAGCTAATTATACATTGCCAAATACAACCCTATATAACGCTGTTCCAGTAACATTTGAAAATACTTCCATAAATGCTGATGGCAACACGGATATTGAATGGACACTTACTGGACCAGAAAACGGTACGTATGCCTCAAGAAATTTTGATTATACCTTCCTTTCTAATGGTACCTATAACCTTTCTCTTAAAGTAACTACCTGCGATAACCAAGTAAGTACTTCTACACAGTCCTTTATGGTAGTGTCTCCTACGACGCCTACTAATCTTGATTTCGTATCTGATAATCAAAGACCTTCTGTAGGTGACGCTGTTACTATGACCGCTACTAGCGATAAAGCAAACAATTGGGTATGGTCTATTTTTCCGGTAACCGGATGGATAGCCGATGGCCGTCCGAATACATCTAATGTACGTTCATTTACCTTTAACCAACCAGGTGCGTATACCGTACAGTGTAGAGCATATAACTCTACCAACGAATTGGCCTCTGAAGCTACTGTTGTTAAAACAGCGTACATCATCGTAGTGGAACACTGTACTCCTATCATTGGTGTGACTACTTCTACGGACGTAGGTATTAGCTACTTTAGTCTTTCGGATCCTATATCTGGTGCGTCTTTCGAAAACAGCTCTGCTACAGGTGTAGCATACACAGACTACGCTGACCTGGGTGCTATTGACCTTAACTTTGGAGGTACATACACCTTCGAAATGAAAAGATCCAGTAATGTGAATGATATGTCTCGCAAAATGTGGATTGACTGGAACGTAGATGGTGACTTTGATGATGCAGGTGAAGAAGTAGCTGCTGAAGCTACCGGGAACACCATGTCGTGGACAAGCTCTTTCAATGTTCCTGACGCTTCTACTGCGTTCGAAGCAACTACGAGAGCTCGTATTGGAGTATCCTATGATACAGATCCAAACGAAGCTTGTGGTGCATCTTCTAATCCAAACGCTAACCGTATTGGTGAGTTCGAAGACTACCTTATTCGTGTAGTAAACGATGGAGATGAACCGGCAATTACACTAATAGATGCGGATACTGTATTCATAGAACAAAATGCTACTCCGCCTTACGTGGCTCTAGGGGCTACGGCACTAGATCCTTCTCAAGGTGACATTACAGCTAATATTCTGATTACTTCTGACCTAGATCAGTCACTTGCCGGTGTATACTACGAAGTATACAACGCGATGGATGCATCAGGTAACCCTGCAAAACCTGTTACTCGTGTGATATACGTTGTAGCTGACCAAACAGCTCCAGTTATTACGATCAACGGTTCAAATGATGTTACTATTGAAGTAGGTACTCCTTATGTAGATCTAGGTGCTACTGCTTTCGATAATAAAGAAGGTGACCTTACCGCAGCTATTGTAACTGCAGGTAATGTAGACGAAAATTTACTTGGTGTTTACACTATTACATACAGCATACAAGATAACCAAGGCAACGCTTCTTCTGAAACACGTACTGTACGTGTAGTCGATACACAAGTGCCTATCATTGATAATGCGAGTGCTGATAAAGCAACTGCTTGTTGGACTGTAGAGGTACAACTTCAAAATATCTTTGCGGATATTACTACAGCTTCTGATAACTACAATAGCCTAGGTGGCGGCTTAACATTTACTGCTAGTCCTGCCTCTCCGCAAGGTGGTGCAGCTGTAGACACACGTTTCCAGGGTACTACCTCTGTTACCTATACCGCTACAGACGAAAGTGGTAACATCACTACACAGTGTGTTGACTATGTGGTAAGAGACTACGTTGCTCCAGAAATCAACTTACGTACACTTGATGTGGTAAACCATAGAGTAAATACGCCGTACACACCAATAAGTGCCACGGCCTCTGATAACTTATACTCAAGTACTCAGATCAGTTTAACTTCTAACTCTAATGTAGATGCTTATGTTCTGGGTACATACCAAGATACATACACTGCTACAGATGCAGCAGGTAACACAGCTACTAAAATTAGAACAGTAAATGTAATAGATGACTTAAGTCCAATCGTAAACGGTAAATCGGGTGGTTTGTTAAAAGTAGGTGTTGGTTCAAGTGTTGACGCACTCAACTACATTACCTTCACAGACAACTACGATGCTCCAGGTGACTTATTGGCCAACCACATAATAGTATCTAACGATATCAACTTACAAGTAGCGGGTACGTATACTGCCGTATTTAGAACGGAAGACAACTCAGGTAATGTTTCTAATGACTTTCTATTATTGGTAGACGTAAAATACAACTATGCTGTAATCACCAACAGTGTAAGTGACATCAACCTAGAAGATTTACTGCGTGTTAATCCTAATCCAACTTCAGGTGACCTTAACATCAACGTAAACCTTCCTGAAAACGAAGTAATTAACCTTGCTGTCTTTAATACTATGGGCCAGCAAGTGGCTCTAGTACAAAATGGTAAAGCTCAAAATGGAACATTTAACGTAAGCCTTGCCAATCAAGCAAACGGTATATACTACGTTAAAATGAACGTTCAAGATAAAATTATTACGAAAAAAATTGTTTTGAATAAATAAGAATATTCCATTCTTACGCTAATATTGAAGGCCCAACGTTAGTTGGGCCTTTTTATTTTTACCTTTTTTGCAACCTTTCTAATACACTAGCTTTCAAGCATTACTATCAAAATATTTCAATTAATAATGTCATAATTTAAATTTATTGCGACTTTTGTGTCATATTAACGTCAAATTGTATAGATTTGAAATTAATTTTTTAATCGAAACGGCAACATAAACGATAACACATGACAAGAAACATTACATCACCAAATTCAAGCTTTCAACGATTTTTAAGGAAAACCTTACTCTGCTTTGTAGCAGTGTTTTCTTTTACATTTAGCTCATCTGCCCAGTATTCAAACCCAGACGGTCATTACTACGGAGCATGCTATACACGAACCGGAAATACCACCAGCTATGGTAGATACGCTGCAATAGACAATATACGTATTGAAGATGCATCCGGAAATGTGCTTTACAGCAAATCAGGAGCAGGCAATCAGTGCCAATTAGTTAATACTGCTGGTTCTCACTATTATTTTGTCGAACCAACATCTGCTTTCTCATTGTCTGCAGGAGCAAATTATACATTATACTTGACTACCACCAATCGATTAGGTACCAATGGATCAAGTGCTGGTATTTGGATGGACTTCAGTGGTAACTCAAACTTTGGTGACGCTGGAGATTTATTCATTGCACGTACAAATTTTCCGATCAATAATGAGCAAGCAATACCTTTCACCGTCCCTTGTGGTATATCAAACGGAGATTTTAGACTTCGCATAAGAACTGACGATAGATATACAACGTGGCAAAAAAATCAGCATACAAATGGCGGAATTTTCAGTGCACCTACTTACGCATATGGAGAATCACACGATTATACATTCACCCAAGGAACGCCAGCTGGATTAACTAGTAATTTCTTTGTTGCTGATACGGTATTTGTAGGTACGCTTACGGCCTTTATCAATAGCAATCAAGCTGGTTATATCTCCCACAACTGGACTATCGATGGCAATCAATACACCACTACAAACGCTGATTATGTTTTTGGTACGACCGGTACATATACCGCTAAACTAGTAAGTGAAAATTGTAACGGTGTTGATTCTACTACAAAAGATATTGTGGTTATTAATCCTACAGCTCCTCCTGTTTCTGACTTTGTTTCAGACCGAAATATTGTTGAGATTTTTGAAACTGTCAATCTGATAGATTTAAGTACCAACGGACCTACCTATTGGGATTGGGTTATCACAAACGGTGTAGATACCATCGATGGTGACGATCAAGCTGCTCTTAGAGGCGGAAATCCACGTGTCAACCAAAATCCTGCTTTGCTTACAGGTAACTACGCCTCTGCTGTAGATGTAGGTACGTGGACAGTTACCCTTACTGCATCTAACGCTATTCCAGGTTCTGCTCCTGAAGTTAAAACCTCATATTTAACAGTACAACGTTCTAGTTACAATATGGGTACCGCTACTGTGCTTCCTGCAGGTATCATCACTACGCCTAGTGGTGTGATATTTGATAAAGGTGGACCCAATGCTAATTACACCGCCCCTGAAACCAACGAAGCTCTTATTGCTCCATGTGGTGCTCAAAGCGTAACATTAGAATTTACGCAGTTTGTGGTGAATGCTAATGCAACTCTTAGAATATATGACGGCGTTAATGCTCTTGGTACTCCTATACACCCAGGTAACGGATACACACTAGGTAACGAACCTACTGGGCCTATTACTGCTTCTTCTGGTGCTATGTACCTACTGTGGACAACCACTGCAGGTGCTACTACAGACGGGTTTGCAGCTAACTGGTCTTCTGTGGCCGGTACAGGGGCTACTCCTGTAGCTAATTATACATTGCCAAATACAACCCTATATAACGCTGTTCCAGTAACATTTGAAAATACTTCCATAAATGCTGATGGCAACACGGATATTGAATGGACACTTACTGGACCAGAAAACGGTACGTATGCCTCAAGAAATTTTGATTATACCTTCCTTTCTAATGGTACCTATAACCTTTCTCTTAAAGTAACTACCTGCGATAACCAAGTAAGTACTTCTACACAGTCCTTTATGGTAGTGTCTCCTACGACGCCTACTAATCTTGATTTCGTATCTGATAATCAAAGACCTTCTGTAGGTGACGCTGTTACTATGACCGCTACTAGCGATAAAGCAAACAATTGGGTATGGTCTATTTTTCCGGTAACCGGATGGATAGCCGATGGCCGTCCGAATACATCTAATGTACGTTCATTTACCTTTAACCAACCAGGTGCGTATACCGTACAGTGTAGAGCATATAACTCTACCAACGAATTGGCCTCTGAAGCTACTGTTGTTAAAACAGCGTACATCATCGTAGTGGAACACTGTACTCCTATCATTGGTGTGACTACTTCTACGGACGTAGGTATTAGCTACTTTAGTCTTTCGGATCCTATATCTGGTGCGTCTTTCGAAAACAGCTCTGCTACAGGTGTAGCATACACAGACTACGCTGACCTGGGTGCTATTGACCTTAACTTTGGAGGTACATACACCTTCGAAATGAAAAGATCCAGTAATGTGAATGATATGTCTCGCAAAATGTGGATTGACTGGAACGTAGATGGTGACTTTGATGATGCAGGTGAAGAAGTAGCTGCTGAAGCTACCGGGAACACCATGTCGTGGACAAGCTCTTTCAATGTTCCTGACGCTTCTACTGCGTTCGAAGCAACTACGAGAGCTCGTATTGGAGTATCCTATGATACAGATCCAAACGAAGCTTGTGGTGCATCTTCTAATCCAAACGCTAACCGTATTGGTGAGTTCGAAGACTACCTTATTCGTGTAGTAAACGATGGAGATGAACCGGCAATTACACTAATAGATGCGGATACTGTATTCATAGAACAAAATGCTACTCCGCCTTACGTGGCTCTAGGGGCTACGGCACTAGATCCTTCTCAAGGTGACATTACAGCTAATATTCTGATTACTTCTGACCTAGATCAGTCACTTGCCGGTGTATACTACGAAGTATACAACGCGATGGATGCATCAGGTAACCCTGCAAAACCTGTTACTCGTGTGATATACGTTGTAGCTGACCAAACAGCTCCAGTTATTACGATCAACGGTTCAAATGATGTTACTATTGAAGTAGGTACTCCTTATGTAGATCTAGGTGCTACTGCTTTCGATAATAAAGAAGGTGACCTTACCGCAGCTATTGTAACTGCAGGTAATGTAGACGAAAATTTACTTGGTGTTTACACTATTACATACAGCATACAAGATAACCAAGGCAACGCTTCTTCTGAAACACGTACTGTACGTGTAGTCGATACACAAGTGCCTATCATTGATAATGCGAGTGCTGATAAAGCAACTGCTTGTTGGACTGTAGAGGTACAACTTCAAAATATCTTTGCGGATATTACTACAGCTTCTGATAACTACAATAGCCTAGGTGGCGGCTTAACATTTACTGCTAGTCCTGCCTCTCCGCAAGGTGGTGCAGCTGTAGACACACGTTTCCAGGGTACTACCTCTGTTACCTATACCGCTACAGACGAAAGTGGTAACATCACTACACAGTGTGTTGACTATGTGGTAAGAGACTACGTTGCTCCAGAAATCAACTTACGTACACTTGATGTGGTAAACCATAGAGTAAATACGCCGTACACACCAATAAGTGCCACGGCCTCTGATAACTTATACTCAAGTACTCAGATCAGTTTAACTTCTAACTCTAATGTAGATGCTTATGTTCTGGGTACATACCAAGATACATACACTGCTACAGATGCAGCAGGTAACACAGCTACTAAAATTAGAACAGTAAATGTAATAGATGACTTAAGTCCAATCGTAAACGGTAAATCGGGTGGTTTGTTAAAAGTAGGTGTTGGTTCAAGTGTTGACGCACTCAACTACATTACCTTCACAGACAACTACGATGCTCCAGGTGACTTATTGGCCAACCACATAATAGTATCTAACGATATCAACTTACAAGTAGCGGGTACGTATACTGCCGTATTTAGAACGGAAGACAACTCAGGTAATGTTTCTAATGACTTTCTATTATTGGTAGACGTAAAATACAACTATGCTGTAATCACCAACAGTGTAAGTGACATCAACCTAGAAGATTTACTGCGTGTTAATCCTAATCCAACTTCAGGTGACCTTAACATCAACGTAAACCTTCCTGAAAACGAAGTAATTAACCTTGCTGTCTTTAATACTATGGGCCAGCAAGTGGCTCTAGTACAAAATGGTAAAGCTCAAAATGGAACATTTAACGTAAGCCTTGCCAATCAAGCAAACGGTATATACTACGTCAAAATGAACGTTCAAGATAAAATTATTACGAAAAAAATTGTTTTGAATAAATAAGAATATTCCATTCTTACGCTAATATTGAAGGCCCAACGTTAGTTGGGCCTTTTTATTTTTACCTTTTTTGCAACCTTTCTAATACAGTAGTGTCTAACATAATACAAGAGTAAATTGATTAGTGACCAAGAACTTATACAACGATGTAAGGACAACGATCAGTCTGCTCAGAAAATGCTCTTTGAAAAGTATGCCGATAGAATGATGGCAGTGTGCATGAGGTACTGTAAAAATCAAGATGATGCAAAAGATTTGCTTCAAGATGGGTTTTACAAAGTCTTTGTGAATATCAAGAAGTTTAAAGGTAATAGTACAATTTCTACTTGGATGACGCGTGTTTTTATAAACATAGCAATAAACAAACAACGCTTAGGTAGAAATAAGTACGATCACTATCAGTTTGATCCTGCAAAGGAAAAAGCTACAGTAGATCCCTACCAAGAAGAACCGCAAGCTTTTGCACCCGCAAAGGTGCTGGCTGCACTAAACCAACTTCCAGATATCTATAAGGCCGTAATAAACATGTATGCTGTAGACAGTATGTCTCACAAAGAAATAGCCAAAAAGTTGGGTATTTCTGTAGGATCATCCAAAAGCAGACTTTCCAGAGGACGTGTAATACTAAATACTTTGTTGCAACGTAAATAAAGGTTTTAGATTGGATAATTTACAACATATCGACGACTTGCTCAGACAAGCATCCCAAGTGCCCGCCAATGCCTTGGTGACTGCCTCTGACTGGACAATAGTTGACAAACGATTGAAGCGAAGAAAAAACCGCATCTACGCTATGTGGTTTTTTCTGGCTTTAGTCTCCGTATCTAGTCTTGGAGTATTTTTTTACATCGACAGCCAAGAAATTTACAACACGCCTATTCTAGCTAAAACAACGGAATCTCTTCCTAAACAAGACACGCATAAAACCACACAGAATTTCCAAGTTCCGAATAACGCTGATCTTAGTCATTCGCACGAATCTACGAATGAACTTACCATCAGGCAGTCAGATTATACTACGGAAGAACAAATTTCTGCTGAAATAACAATGACGGACACACATGATGCCACAAGAACACCGTCAATTATTACACAGCCCGCTCTATATATACCAGCAGAAACTATTACTCTACTACCAACTCGAAACACAGGATCATACGTTGGAGACATTTCTCCAAATACATTACAACTAATTCCACCAACCAGAATTGCTAGTGTAATCGCTAACCATACCAACACGAGTGAATCAACACCTAAACCAGAAAGACACTGGGAAGTGGGTGTATCTTTTACTCCAGGACTGTCCAATAAAATTACTTCAGAAAGCCGTACCTTGAATGGACTAATTAACCGTTCATATTATGACAAAATAGCGAATAGCGAAACCACAGCCTTTTCCAATACTTTTGGCTTCAACATACAGTACCATGCGAAAGAATGGTTTATTTCCTCTGGTCTATTTATCACCAAACGTAGAGAACAACTGGACTACAAGTATACAATTACAGAAGGTCCTCTGTATGATGCCACCACGATTTATTCCTATGTACCGCTGGATCCAATAGCGTACGAATCTATAGTTTATTCAGGGTCAAATTCATACCATTTTATTGAAATCCCGTTAAACATAGGGCACAAGACGACTATTTCACCTAACTTTGAGCTAAGAACTCAATTGGGAGCATCCTATATGGCTCTCAGAAATAGGGAAGGTAAGAAAGGAAATTTTACCACTCTTGAGTTAGAAGATCTACAAGATTTGCAATTTGCCCAACACAATATCGCCGCAAACGTAAAAACAGGTTTATACCTGAATAAGTCACGTTTTATTGTGGGTGTAGAGCCAACATTTGGTATTAACCTAAACTCACTCAGATCTGTAGAAACCTCTGCTATTAAAACAAAACCATACGGGTACGGACTTAATATTACTAGTGCTATTAAACTATTCAAACTATGAGAAGAATAGTATTACATATCGCGACTCTCCTGATTGTATATGCCACACAGGCACAAATACTTGCTCCAATGGGCAAAGGGCTACCTGCTGCACCAGACAAGATTGCAAACCATAAAGGGGGTGTAGTAGCTGCCTATGACGATAGAGACAACATCATTAACCTACAAATATGGAACGGAGATTTCTGGTACACCTTACCTACGCCAGCTCTGCCAAGTACAGGTACTACTCCCTTAGGAACTTACCAAATAATTGATTTAATCAGTTTTGAGAATAATATATACCTCATGACGGGTTATAACCAAAACCTTCCAATCGGTGCTGCCAATAGCATTCTAAAATGGGACGGTTCTAGTTGGAGTAATATAAGTGATAGTAAGGTCACCAATAGCTTGTCACTAAAAGCCCTTATAATTGAAGACAACGCCCTCAAGTGCATTGGCAAATTTAAAGAGGGCACAGTAGAAACGAATATTGCCCGTTATACTGGTTCTAGCTGGTCCTTAGAAGGTAACCTCATCACTAATAATATAGAAAGAGACAATTTTGAAAGTGTAGTAAAAAAAGGTGAAAATGTCTTTGCCACAGGAACATTTACCAACCCTCAAGACAACAAACTTTCATTGGTGAAGTGGAACGGAACAGAGTGGACGCTAACTGATTTTCCTCCGTTTCTGGATAAAAATATCGCCCTTGGAACGTACCGAGACAAAATAGTCGTATTTGGTACATCTAACTTTAACACAGCACCAATTAAAATAAGTCAAGGAACCAACTGGACAGACTTAGATAACGGATTAGAAAACTATACGGTAAGAAATATTTCTCAGTTTGCCGAATTAGACGGACAACTTGTGGCCCTAGGTTCATTCGTAAATAATCAAACATCACAACAGAGTAAACTTATGCTTTATGATGGTGAACAATGGAGCCCTTCCAATATTGTCCTAAACAACATTGATCAAATCCATTCGTTTGGCAAGGTAGTAGCTCTAAGCGGAGACTACGACGACAATGGTATACTACGTGGTATAGGCCAGATTTACGCAGATAAAGCACAAGTTATTACCCGTGTATTCAATGACAAAAACAGCAACTGTAAAAAGGATGCCAATGAAGATTGGTTAAGACACTATCCAGTAAGTATTAATGAAGTAAGCCTAATTCCAACAGGGAATAATGGAGTTCTATATGCTCAAATAGAGAAGAACGAGAGTTATAAAATAAATGCTGCCAACTATAGACATTTTGTTCCAACGTGTGACGATATTCAGCTGGAACCAACAGCGTATAAAACGTATTTCGAAAGTGCCCTTGGTGCTCGACAAATAATGGGTATTAGTGATGCTCAAATATATATCACTGATAATCAAGGAAATAAGTATCTATCTGGCGAAGAAAGAGCAGCTGTACTCTGTGTATCAAATCTCGGAAGTCAACCCATTACGGATGCGACACTTTCATTACAATTACCCCAAGGTTTAGGTAATTTCACATCAGATGTTGCTCCAAATGTAGTAACAGATAATGTTGCCACATGGACCGTAAGCCTGTCTTCCTCCACTGATAAGTGTATTGCATTAAACTACAACTTAGGGAGTATTGACGACCAAACATTGACTGCAGAGGTAATGCTACCTAACGGAGTAATAGATACAGACCTAACCAATAACACGTCTAATTTTACCTACTATACAGGCGAATCATTGTCCAACAATAAGCAATGTCTGAACGGGAAAAATATTAACCCTGCTGAACATCAACTGCGATATAAAATAAACGTTAAGAATGAAAACGCAGCTACCGTAAATGCAATAAAAATAGTGGATATACTAGATGAGGATATCATTAGAAGTGTAGAAGGTGTTTATGTCACTACGAGTCATTCAGATGCTACAATCTACTCCGACTACGAGTTTGTAACAAACGAGAACGGTAAGCAGGTATTAAAATTGATCACTACCATAGAGGGAGTTTCCATACCGGGTGCTAGTGACAATGATGCTCTATCTAAGGCCTTTGTAGACTACCAGATAGGAATACGTAGCGCCCTCATGAAAAAGGATGCAGAAATTTGCAATACTGCTAAGATTTATCTTTCGTTTGAGAATGGGGTATACGGAGAACCAATTGCCACCAACACCGTGTGTAGCTATATGAGTGAAACACTCGGCGTTACAAATACTATTGTGTCACCTCCTACTATTGATGATTTAGAAATAGGGCCAAACCCCGTTTCGGATCTAGTCGTAATCTCCAATGATAGAAGCAATTCTGTGCACCTATCTATGGTGAACAGTCTGGGTCAAAAACTTAAGCAGCTTGACGTAAAGCAACATTCTAAAATAAGTTTAGATGTGTCTAAATACCCGCCAGGTGTGTATTTCATGTATGCTAACGGGCTATTTGCTAAAAAAATAGTTAAACATTAAGTAGCTACTGCTAAAGAAGCTACACTGAGCTTCAACCCTTCTACATCTAAGAGTACAGACCCACAAGATTCCATTGTAGAGCCTGTGGTAATGACGTCATCTATAAGTAAAATATTTTTACCTTCAATCATTTTGGGGTCTATGACCCTAAATAATTCCTTGGAATTGATATACCGCTCATACCGCTTTTTCTTGGTTTGAGTACCATTGTATCGTTCTCTCACAACTACGTCTGATAGCATTGGTATTTTCATTATTTCACACAGTCCGTGACCAAGCAAGTCGCATTGATTGTATCCTCTAAACTTTTGTCTTTTTGGATGTAGCGGAACAGGAATAACATAATCAATCTGGTTGAAATTACCCGTCTTTATCAAGGCATTGCCAAGCCATTTTCCCATTTCTATACCGAGATCAGTATTCCTTTTGTACTTCAACTCGTGCATTAATTTTTTAACATCGTTTGTACTCTTATAGGATAGATAAGCTGTTGTAGCCTCCAACTTGAGCCTTCCCCAAAACTTCTTGGCCAGTGGATTATCACGCTCTGCAATCAACTCAAATCTAGGTAGTGTATACAAACAGAAATCACAAACAGATTCCTCCTGCTTACTTAGGTACCCATCGCAACAAACACACAGGTTTGGGAATAGCATTTGACCAACTGACGCCAACAAATTCTTCATTTAGTGCTCAAATTACGTGAAATACAAGACCTTTGCAACTATCTATGTTCGAAAACAAAGAAACCACCAATATTAGTGAACTCGGAGAGTTCGGACTTATTGAACACCTTACGAAACAATTTATCATAACCAAACCAGAGACCAAACTGAGTATCGGTGATGATGCTGCCGTAATTCACATGGCTGACAAACAGCAAGTTATAAGCACAGACATGCTCATAGAGGACATACATTTTGACATGATGTACTCTCCACTTGTACATATTGGATATAAGTCTATATCCTCCAGCATCAGTGATATATGTGCAATGAACGCCAAGGCCAGTCAAGTTTTGGTTTCTGTAGCCATGTCTAGCAAGTACACGCTACAAGCTGTGGAAGAACTCTATACCGGTATTCGTGCCGCTTGCGAAAAATATGATGTAGAGTTAATAGGCGGAGATACCAGTAGTTCGGTAATTGGTATGTGCATTAGCGTAACTGTAATCGGATATGCTGAAGAGAAAAAAATAGTTACCCGAAGCGGTGCAAAAGAAGGAGATCTACTTTGTGTAAGTGGTGATCTAGGTGGAGCCTATATGGGTTTGCAAATATTGGAGCGTGAAAAGCAGGTTTTCTTGACAAATAAGGAAATGAAACCCGATTTAGAAGGCAAAGACTACATCGTGGGTAGACAGCTGCGTCCAGAGGCTAGAAAAGACATTGTGGATCTTTTTGAAGAGCTTGGCATTCAGCCTTCATCCATGATCGACGTTAGTGATGGCTTAAGCAGCGAGGTCTTCCATCTCTGTAAGCAATCTAATATAGGAATGAAGGTATACGAGGATAAACTACCTATAGACCAACAAACCTATGATACAGCCATAGAATTCAACCTTGCTCCTACTACGTGTGCCATGAATGGTGGTGAAGACTACGAACTTCTCTTTACCGTACCACAAGCAGATTTTGACAAGATAAAAAATTCAATGGACATAAGTATAGTAGGCTACTGCACCGCCCCTCACGAAGGCAAAGAACTAATTACCAAGTCTGGCAACGTAGTACCTCTAGAAGCCCAAGGTTGGGAAAACTTTAACCTCTCCGTTTCCAAAGAGGAAACATCGGAAGAAAGCTAGATATATTTACTTAACAAAGCAGCTAATTCTTCCTCTGAGTGGTAACCCGTTTTATCATATACTTCTGTACCATCTTTGTATATTTTAATCAAGGGTATTGCATTGATTTGGAAATGACCTGACACTTCAATACTCTTGTCCGTATCCACTTTTAGTACTAAGACCTCATCTCCATACTTTTTTTTCATCGTTTCTATGTGCGGAGCCATTGCTTTGCAAGGACCACACCACGGGGCATAAAAGTCTACAAGCACAACCTTACCAGAAGACACTGCCTCATTATAACGTGCTAGCGTATACCCTGAATTTGTTTTTTTTGTGTCAGCAATTATCTTGTAACCTTCTGCCTTCCATCGTAGTATGCCTCCTTTTAGGTCATACACTTTGTATCCCATTTCTTTAAGTTGCACTGCTGCTTTAGCACTTCTGCCGCCAGATTTACAATACACAAGTACATCCTTACTTTTATCAAGTAGAGCTGCTTTTTGAGCAAAATCAGAACCATTCACATTGATATTGCTTGCGTTTTCTAGGTGATTGGTTGCAAATTCTTCTGGAGACCTTACGTCTACAAGGGTATACTCCATATTGACCATTTTTTCTGCAAACGTCTTTGCATCTAGACTAGCCGTTTCTATTTTACTAGCTCCACATGCTGCAATTAGCGTGATTACTATTGCTGCCATACTCCACTTTATGCTCTTCATATATTATTTATTTTTATAATTTCTTTTATAATTTCTCTGTCGTTACAAAGTTTAGGAATCTTATGTTGACCTCCTAATTTTTGTTTACGCTTCAACCATTTATAAAAAGTTTGTGACTTACACGCCACTATTTCTAATCTTTCTAAGACCATGTTTCCTTTTCGCTTGGACTCGTAATCTGAGTTAGCACTGCACAACTCTTGGTCTAGCACATCTGCAAAGTGCTCCAAACTCTCTGGTTCCGCATTGAACTCAATCAGCCACTGGTGTCTTCCTTTCTTTTTACCTTTTAAGTAAACGGGGGCTGCAGTAAATTCTGACACTACTGCTCCTGTTTTTTGTTGAGCTATAGTCATTGCTTTCTCAGCATTTTCTACCATTAGTTCTTCGCCAAAAGCATTGATAAAGCTTTTGGTACGTCCTGTTATTTTTATTCTGAAGGGGTTTCTACTCGTAAATTCTATGGTGTCGCCCAATTGGTATCGCCATAAACCCGCATTTGTATTCAATACCACGGCATACTTTTTCCCAACTTCCACCTCGTCTAACCACAGTGTTCTTGGGTTATCTGTACCGCACTGCTCTACAGGAATAAACTCATAAAAGATACCGTAATCTAACATAAGTGCCATATCCTCGTTGGAATTATCTTGTACCCCAAAAAAGCCTTCAGACGCATTGTACGTTTCTCTATACGCTATATCACCGCCTACAAGACTGGCAAACTGGTCTTTGTATGGTGAGAAGTTGACTCCGCCGTGTACATAAAGTTCCAAATTGGGCCAAATTTCCACAATACTGCTTGCCTTTGTTTTTTCGAGTATTCCCCTTAGCAAAAGCAACGTCCAAGAAGGCACTCCAGAGATATTGGTCACATTCTCCGCATAGGTACTATCTATCATTTTCTGCATTTTGTTTTCCCAATCTGGCAGCAAAGCGATATCCATACTTGGCGTAGCCAAAAAATTTGCAATAAAGGGCATATTATTCATCATTACGGCACTTAGGTCGCCAGAGTATGAGTTCTCTGCGAGTGCATTTACTTGGTGGCTACCGCCTACAATAAGTCCTTTCCCTTGAAAAATTTTTGCTTCTGCATTGTGGTAATAGTACCAAGCTAGTACGTCACGACTACCCCTGAATTGGCATTCTTCCAATGCTTCATAACTTACGGGTATATACTTGCTCTTATCAGAGGTGGTACCGCTACTTTGGGCAAACCATGTTATGTCTCCGGGCCAAAGAACACGCTGCTCCCCATGCATTACACGCTGAATATATGGTTTTAGGTCGTCGTACTCAAAGAGTGGCACACGCTCCCTATATTGGTCTATGGTCTTTACTTCTGCGAGTTTAAAATCTCTGCCAAATGAAGTTTTCCGAGCTTCTCCCATCAATTCAGTAAACATTTGGTGCTGCACATCTGCCCCATTTCTAAAGCTGTGCTCTATGAGCGGTATCCTCTTTTTGAGATACCATGACATAAAAGAATTTACAAAGCCGAGCATATTACCCGGTACTGAAAGACATAATAAAATCTCTAATAAGTAGGAAAGACTTGTCGTAATACTCTCCTAATCGAAGGTTTTTTGGACTATCTGCCGGCATATGATAATGCTTATAATCGCCCATGAGGTAAATGAAAAAGGATGGAACTCCTTTCTCTGAAAAGAAATAATGATCACTATTTGCCGCCTTGCCTCGCGGTTTTATTTGGGGCAAATATTTATTCTGCGTATTAATTGATGTAAACCGTTTGAATGCCTCGGGGTATACCGTAGCATTCACAATAGTGGCTCCGCCTTCTCCGCTTCCCATTAGGTCCATATTGAACACAAACTTGGTTTGAGATAAAGGTACGATTGGTTTATTGACATAGTGAAGTGACCCAACCAAACCCGCTTCTTCAGCTCCAAATGCGATGAATGCTACGGTATACTTCTGAGGATGTTGAGCAAAATAAGCTGCCATATCAATGAGCATACTTATGCCGCTTGCATTGTCATTGGCTCCATAAAAAGTAGCATCCCCCATTTTTCCGAGGTGATCGTAATGTCCGCAAAAGATGATGATACTATCTGGATACGTCGTGCCTTCTACATAGCCATATATATTTTGTGTTGTATAGTCGTTAATGAATTCACTTTCAATTTCTATAACCATGGTCTTCGTCATTCTGTCAAAAGACGAGTTCAACAGCCAAATCTCACCATTTCTTTTTCTCTCACGACCTACACTCCAAGTCAAATTCTCTTTTAGAAAGACCAGTGTGCCATAGCCTAAAGACTTGCGTATTTTTGCTATGTTACTTACCGCAATTTCGTCTTTGGCATCGTATACACTTATTATAGGCACATATCCCTTCATTATAGCTCGCTGTATCTTCTTCGCTACTTTAGGTGATGTCAAGAGACGTTGAGACACATAAAACGCAGGACCGCTTAGCTTTACAGAACCGCTCTCTGGGGACACCAAGTAGTCTACGCCAGCTGCTAGTTCTTTTCTATCTAGCTTTACTGTACTTTTCGTGATGGTATTCACTCCCAAGCCGAACGGCTGCATGTAGTTGGCCGTTTTAGCCTTTAAACCCAACGCACTAAATTTTGTGGCAATGTACTCTGCCGCTTTTTTATCGCCCTGATTTATGTAGCCCCTACCTGCCATTTCTTCTGAGCACAAGTCACTTATGATTTGTTGTGCAGCAACTCTATTTTGGGCAAATACAGCATTAGCAGTTATTAAAAGCAGGAGAACCGGTATATATCTCATTTGTACTTGGATATGCATTAGCTTTGCGAAGCTAATAATTAAAACACACAATGGGGATAGGAAATTTTTTCGAAAACCTTTTTAGCAAGGCTAAATATATCTCTGGCAGTGCTGAAGATACAATAGATTACACATCAACAGAGGCTTCAGCAATACAACTATGAAAACAGCCCTAACCGTCGAAATCATCAGTGTTATATGCAACATTGTTTTCCTTATCTTACTGATCAATGAAAAAAAGCAATGCTGGATATATGGGATACTCGGTTCCATTACAGGAGCCTATGTTTTTTATGAAAACGCCTACTATTCAGAAACTCTTCTGTATACCTTTTACGCTTTTGTAGGTATCTACGGATACTACTACTGGGACCGCAATGAGTCTAAAAACTTCACCATAAAGCGTACTTCTATTTTTTATATTGTCGTAATGATCCTAGGCGGAGCTTTAGCTGGTTTAGGTTTGGGATTTCTTATGAGCAAAACAGACGCAGCCAATCCGTATTATGATGCAATGAGCACATCATTTGGTATACTTGCAACCTTCTTAGAATTGTACAAATACTTTGTTGCATGGGGTTTTTGGATACTCATTAATGCCTATACCATTTGGTTGTATGGTATTAAAGATCTTGATTTTTTTGCATTTCAGATGGTCATTTATACCACCCTCTCCATCTATGGGTTTGTCTCTTGGCGTAAAAAGATGGTCTCGTTATCATTATTCATAAATTGCTAGTCAATGATTTTCTGTTGCCACTCTCGTCACTGCAGAGCTTTTTTTAGCAATCTCAAACCCTCCCATTGCATTAGCACATAGAGTTATACTGCATGTGTAATATGCCTTCTCACAATAGTCGTTTATTCAGAATTCATTTACACTCGGGACCACATCCTCAGTAGTTGTTGTTATTGACATATTTTCTGTGAGGTTTTTTAAGTTCTTAAGCCCGTCTTCAAAATCTGGACCAACCATAGCGTCTATGAAGTAATTGACTATTTTGAGTGGATAGCCGAGGTTTGAATACATTTTCCAGACTACTTCGGTTTTGTTCGCTTCCGCATTCAAAGAAAAGGAACCTTCATTTGGCCTATCATCGAAATAGAACGTATATGCCAACCCATTCATATCCGTTATAGCATTCATCTCCATTCTACCCTCGCCAACATCCTTGTTTTCTGATGACCAGCTGTATCCTTGCCTTTTGTCATTTACGATACCGTAATAGGTTCTTTTTTGCAGGGTGTCTTTGGCAAACCAGGCGTCCCAGTTCTTCCAATTTTCAAAATCGGCAATTTGATTAAAAATGATTTTTTGCGAAGCATTGATTTCGATACGACGTGTGACCGTCTTTTGTGAAGGTGCAAATACAGCGGCTAGCAAGGCTGCAGCTAGCATAATTAAGACGAAGTAAACAAATCCTTTAATAACTTTCATTGGTTGATTACAAAGTAAAGCAAGTATTACTTTAGACGTGTACGGTCCTTTGATTTTAATATCCTTGTCAAAGCTTTAGCTCTACGCTTCTATTAGTAATAGATAATCCTAAATTTGCAGCAGAAAATTATTAAGAAAATTAGTATGAAAAGCATAACACTAAGTCTTCTTGCTGTGTTACTACTAGCAGCTTGCACACCTTCAGAAAACAAAACAACAACAGAATCAGAAGTAGCGATCGAAAAAACTACTCCTGCACTAGATACTTTAGAAACAATAACTCAAAAAAATAATATAAAAATGGAAAACGGACTTTACGCCAAAATGAATACTTCTAAGGGAGAAATCACTTTGAAACTAGAAATGGAAAAAACACCTCTTACAGTAGCCAATTTTGTTGGTCTTGCTGAAGGAAAAATAACGAATAAGGCCAAAGATGCTGGCGTTCCTTATTACGATGGATTAGTATTTCACAGAGTGATTCCTAATTTTATGATACAAGGTGGAGATCCAGACGGTATTGGTTCTGGCGGACCAGGTTACAGTTTCAGAGATGAATTTCATCCCGATCTAAGACATACAGGACCGGGTATCCTCTCTATGGCAAACGCAGGTCCTGGCACTAACGGTAGCCAGTTTTTTATTACACACGTAGAAACTTCATGGCTTGACGGAAAGCACAGTGTCTTTGGTCATGTAGTAGAAGGTATGGATGTGGTAAACACCATAGAAGGCGGAGACCTGATGGGTACTGTAGAAATCATCCGAGTAGGTGATGCTGCAGAAGCTTTTGATGCTGCTAAGACATTTGCAGAATTGAAATAATGAAGACCGTAGATTCTTACAATTTCAGCGGCAAGAGGGCACTCATACGCGTAGACTTTAATGTGCCGCTCAATAGTGCATTTGAAATAACCGATGATAGCCGCATGACGGCTGCCTTGCCTACTATCCGCAAAATAATAGCAGATGGTGGCTCGGTTGTACTTATGTCTCACTTGGGCAGACCCAAAAGTGGCCCAGAGAACAAATATTCACTGAAACACTTGGTGCCACACTTAGAAAAAATCACCGAAGTACCGGTTACTTTTTCGGATGACTGTATCAGCGAAGGTGCAGTGAATGCGAGTAGTAACTTGCCTGCTGGACATATTCACTTACTAGAGAACTTGCGTTTTTACACGGAAGAAACTGCCGGAGATGCTGACTTTGCAGCGTCGCTAGCCAATCATGGTGATATCTATGTAAATGATGCTTTTGGCACTGCACATAGGGCACACGCTAGTACAGCTATAGTGGCACGTTCTTTTGCGGACAAGTGCTTTGGTTTCTTGATGGCTAATGAAGTGGCCAATGCTAAGAAGCTAATGAGCAATCCAGATAGACCATTTACCAGTATAGTAGGCGGAGCTAAGGTGAGCGACAAGATTCTTATCATAGAGAACCTGCTCAACATAGCAGACCACATCATTATAGGTGGTGGAATGGCCTATACTTTTTCTGTAGCCAAAGGTGGTACAATAGGCGATTCACTGTTTGAAGCAGATAGGGTAGAGAAGTGTGCAGAGATACTGAAAAAAGCTGCTACCAAGGGTGTAGAAATACACTTACCAGCAGATAATGTTATAGCAGATGCTTTTAGTAACGAAGCCAACCAGAAGCAATGTGAGAGCGGAGCTATACCTGATGGGTGGATGGGGCTCGATATAGGAGAAAAGGCTGTAGCGGCTTTCTCAGACGTGCTTATGAAGTCTAAAACCATACTGTGGAATGGACCAATGGGTGTATTTGAAATGCCTAGCTACGAAAACGGAACCAAATCTGTAGCAGATGCTGTGGCTCAATCTACGCGTGCGGGAGCATTCTCCCTCATAGGTGGAGGAGATAGCAGTGCTGCTGTGAAAAAATTTGGCTATACCGATGACGTCAGTTACGTGTCTACCGGTGGCGGTGCTTTGCTCGAGTTTTTTGAGGGCAAGGAACTTCCGGGGATAGCAGCTGTAGAAGGATAGACAACCACTTTTTGATACAATTATGAAACGGAATCTCTCACGAGATTCCGTTTTTTTATTTGACGAGTTGTACTGAGCATTGTTTCCCTTCTTCGGGGTCAAGACTGATCAAACATCGCAATTGTCACAGTTTGACTTTTTGCGGTGCTGTCGCGTCAATCCCATATACTTTCAAAAGTAGCAGATCTGTCATTTCATTAAGCAGCCAAGAATTTAAATGTAGCAAACCAACTTTTCATTGAATTTGTAAGTTAATTCTTTCTGATAATGTTATTGCTTTCTATTCCTGCTAGTGTTTTTTGAACCCTATAGTTATTGATATCCGTCGTTTGATAGTCCGATGATCCTGCTCTACAATATTATTGAGATACTTGACTCACCTGACTTTGATCGTATTGAACGTTAAGATATTCCTATTCATCACTTTGATTGAGGCGGTATTCGATCCACTCTTATCAATATTGAGAACGGGCTCTATTACCAAGCTACAAAAAGCTATGGGGCATTCATCTATAAATGTAAGTCTAACCTACTTAAGGGGTTTAGAATTAGCTGAATTAAGTGAAGAGGATATGCCTATGGTTTAAGAGTTTTAGAAAGGTAGTTTCCAACCCTCCCACCCTAGTGAGCCCAGAACAAATTTGGAATTGCTTCTCCATTCCCGTCAACTACAGGTTGGGTTTTTTTAAAGCTGTATAGAATGCAAGAATACTAATTAAAGCAATTAATCCAATTGCTGGCACAGGAACATTAACAGGGGTTGTAAAGTGTTGTAAAAGACCGTTAATCAGAAAAAACAAATAAGCTATCCCAATGCTTAATAATACCTTTTTTGCATCTTTCATTTCTAAACTTCTTGTTGATAGAATTATAATACCAATAACAATGCAAGCAACTGATAAAGGCCAATGCATAGCCGTTCCAACAACTAATCCTCCTCCTTCTAATAATTCAGTAGGAAAAGACTGTTCTGTTAATGTTTCAGCTCCTATGAAGAAACCTATACCCTGAAGAATATTTAAAACTCCTATTGCTGTAAGTGTATTTTTAGGATTCATTTTTAATTGATTGAATTATTAAGACTTTAACTCTCCCTTCTGTGACACATAACTCAATGCAAAAACTGGAATTAAAGTTAGTATCATAATTATAATAGGTGGATGGGCTGAACTACCGCTTAGTAAATTTACAAAATCTGGTAAAGTCCAAAATAAGTGGACAATAAATAACACAAAAGTTGCTGACTTTAATCCTTCAAGAGTTTTTAATCTAAGAGTGTATACAACAGAGAGTATAGTTCCTAAATAAATGAATCCAATGATATGAAACATAATATCAAAAACTTCTAAGGCTGGTGCACTATTAGCTAATCCTTCGATATTAAAGTCGCTTATCATTTGGCTTTTCATTTCACCTCCCATTTTTGCAATCACCAAAGGTATAAATTGAATGATATCAAGAATTAATGTCAATATTAGAATAGTTTTAAAGTTTTTCATTTCAACTGGATTTTGATTTGTGTTGAGCGAATATATTGAAATTAGTTGAGTTATGTTTTATTTTAAATTCAAACGAACCATGTAAATCCTCATCTTGATCTCGTCGAGTTTAAAAACCAATCATAGCTATATAAATATATATAGACATATATTTTATAAAGACACAGTCTCTTTAATGACTAAAAAATGGGCAGCATTTGAACTGTTAAATTAAAAATGTTTCCCCTTTTGTTTTCCCCAACATAAAAAAACCGCTACAATCAACTGATTTATAGCGGTTTAAATGTTTAATATGTGGGCCCACCTGGACTCGAACCAGGGACCACCTGATTATGAGTCAGGTGCTCTAACCAGCTGAGCTATAGGCCCGGTTAGATTATATCTTTTCTTTCAAAAGGAGTGCAAAAATAGCTGTCTTATTCAATTGCACAAATAAAAAAATATGACCGAAGCCATCTTTTTTGATTTCTTACGCTTTACAAACTATGCGTTGCTCACAAGCTCCAACCAGTCTGTATGGCAATACCCGGAAACCTCAGCGTTTTTTACCAAATGCCACTTATCACTGTGCTTCGCCACTAAGCTTACTTCAGATCCGTTGGCAAATTTACCTACAATCTCACTTTTGATATCTGGGCCTTTGCGGCAATTAAGATTAGTACCTCGTGTAGCTACCTTATAAGTAACTCCAGATTTAGGTATATCTGCTGCTTTTGTACTGCCCTGAGTTGGATTTACATCCATACCTTTTTCTTCTTTCTTTTTAAATAAATCAAATAATCCCATAATTTTATTTTTTAACGGTGAACATCATTTTTTCTGAACCCTTGCTCAGCATTAGGATAGTATCAGACAGTACAGCACTTATCGTATCTGTTTGTCCTTCTTCTGTCATTGTTAGTTGCGAACCCTCTTCATTTATACTAAATGTACCCTTACCTATAGTACCTTGTATGTCATAATTGTAAGTACTGTCTTCTTTGAACGTATAGGTTACTTCGGCTGCATTCATTTGTGCTAGTGCAATACTATCAGCACCAGGCATTTCTACATTTGTTAGTTTCCAAGAGTTATGGATACTAGCAGATGGACTTTTGCTACACGCTGTGGCAAATAGCAGTATACAAGTAAAAGCAATGAAGCCCAATGAAGCTGTTTTTTTCATATTCATTATAGTACGCAATAACTTGGTTCAACTGCAAAGTTAAGTATTCGCTGTTTACTTCAATATATTGTCTATTGTATTATACGCCACCGAGTGGTACCTTGGTCTCGCGTCTTGGTACACTGCATTCGCCCACTTCTTGTTTTTATCTGTCTCAGCAAGTCTAGTATATAAAGGAGTCAGAAACTTACGTCTGCCTACATTCACTAAAAATGCTTTCATAGCAGGAAAAGCAGGTATGTAATCTTGGTCTATGCAGTGTTTGAACCAATCGCATGAAATTTCACAGTTTCCGGTTTCTGTAAACTGAAAGGATGCATCCAAATCTTTCATTTTTTGAAGATTAAGGTCTTTTAATCCACGTAAGAAATACAACCAATGATGTGTGGTATATCCTTCTGTATTGATGTCATCTGCTTGTATTCTGTTGTTGTTGAATTTTGCAATTGCCGTTTCTACTCGATCCAGTTCCGTAGAATTAGGAGTAGGAGCATTGTCTGGCAAACCCGGTCCATAAATCCAAGCATTCGCATTGAGTTGTTTCTGCTCTTCGGTAGACATCAAGTGCGTATTGAGGTAATCAATAAATCTTTCGGTATCCATCGTCTTAAATTTGTTTTTAGTAAAATACTTTTTCAAAAACACATCAAATCGTTCTCTGCCTACAATAGTCTCCACCGTTTGTAGAAAGAAGCGACCTTTTTCATACGCTACATCCGTCAATCCATCATCTGGATCTCTCCCATCCAAATTCAGATACAAGTGTGTATCGGCCTCTTTCCCTTCAGACTCAAGCTCTTCTAAAGTCCTTTCCAAGTCACCCATCCCCAATTTTGTAAGCATGTTTTCATAGGGTTTTCCAAAAATCTTCTCCATGATACGTTGTTCAAAATAGACGGTAAAGCCTTCGTTTAGCCAAAAATCATTCCATGTCTCATTGGTCACCAGGTTGCCACTCCAGCTATGTGCTAACTCATGAGCGATGAGAGCCACTAAACTTCTATCACCGGCTATTATTGTAGGCGTAGCAAAGGTCAATCGCGGGTTTTCCATCCCTCCAAAAGGAAAGCTCGGAGGCAAAACAACTACATCGTACCTTCCCCAAGCATATGGACCATATAGTGTTTCAGCACTGTCAATCATACTCTGCATTGCATTAAGTTCCCACACTGCTTTTTCTAACATAGCAGGTTCTGCATACACACCAGAGTTTCTTCCTGTAGAAGCAAACGAAAGGTCTCCCACCGTTAGTGCTAGTAAGTATGAGCTTATGGGCTGTTCCATTTTAAAGGTGTAAACCCCGTCCGTATTTTTAGTGGTACCATTCTCAGCACTCATTAGAGCAATCAATGAAGGGTCTGTCTTTATCGTAGCATTGTAAGTGAATTTAACACCCGGGCCGTCTTGACAAGGCACCCACGTACGTGCAAGTATAGCTTGTGATTGGCTGAAAAGGAATGGATATTCCTTTCCAAGTGTCTGTATAGGATCTAACCATTGCAAGGCGTCTGCATCTGGACTTGTGGTATAATATACCGTAACACTTTTGGTTTCGGGTTGTATCGTGATATTCAATGGACTTCCAAATACCGCACTCTCTTCTCCAAGAGCAAAAGCCGCCGTATCTCCATCGTCGTCAATTATCCCATGTATGGATAGTTTCCTAACATCGAGAACCAGTAAATTCACATTGTGTATGTTGTCAATATCCAATGTAGCACTTCCTGTTAGCACCTTTTTATCAAAATCTACCTCCAAATCCAAAGAGATATGTTTTACGCGAACGTCATTGAAATTGGCATACGAATGTGCATCTGCTCTCAAAGCACTGGCATCTTTAGCCTCATCCGGGTCTCCGCTAGTGCACCCTACAGCAAAGATTACAAGGGTAAGAGCTAGTGTTCTAAATTGTATCGTCTGATTCCACATATAGATGCAAAGTAACTACGCTTAAGCATCGAAATATGCACATTGTGTCACATTTTATGGTATTAATCCACACAATGCCAACTTGTTTAAAATAAAAAAAAGGTATTTTCGTTGTCTTCTAAATAGTAGAACGCCAATTAGCCGATACGCATTAGACATTATTATAACACATGAATAAATTACTTTTTACACTACTGCTTTTTGGTGCTTTTAGCTTAACCACAAATGGCCAAACTTGGGATGACTCTGGAGATAGTTGGGGTGATGACTCAGGATCCGATGATAACTCATCCGGAGATTACGACTACGATCAAGGTTCCGGGGGTACAACTAGTGATTATACAGATACTTCAGGCGGAGACGACTGGGGTGATGATGATGGATTTGGTGACGACGGCGGATTCGACTTTGGAGCAGATGCTGGAGGAGATTATGTTCGTTCTACTCGCCCAAAGGTAGAGGCTAGACCGTATGACCGTTTCGTTGGAATGCCCTATGATAGTGCTTCACAACTTGTAACATACGTAGAAATCGTAGATGTAATTGTACCAGAAAGATTTTTAGATCTAGGCGGTGACGACTACTCTGTATATGATTCTCTCTACATGAGAGCTATGACGTGGATGCAAACTGAGTTTGGCAAGCGGGAAGCGAAGCGAATGATAGATGCAGCAGGAGCAGATACAGAAGGGAAAGAAGGCTCCACCATAAAAGCATACGTCACTATACCACTAAAAGTAGAATTGAATAAGTACCAAACTCAGGATGCAGGAACCCTTGAGTTTGATTTGGAACTGCGCTTCAAAGACGAGCGTTACAGATACAAATTTGAAAATTTTGTACACGTACAAGCCAATACATCTGGAAAAAAAGATGCGGACGTCACCTACATGGAATACTACCTAAATGCTAAAAAGAACATTCGCGGCAACGACAAGATCCTTATAGCGTGTAATACACAGGTAAATAAGCTAATTGAAGGCCTGAAAGCAACATGTGAAGCTACTCCATTCGTTGATGATGACGATTGGTAGCACTTAATAGAAACAATACTGAAAAATCCTTTGTGCTTTGCGTAAGGGATTTTTTGTTATACGTACATTTGAAGAATCAATGCTTCTAGCACGCTGCATATTTTGTTCAACAACCCTCTCTATCTTGTGTCTTGCACAAAACAGTAAGCTAGTAAGGTGTCCAACCTATTCTTACTGCCACGATACTGTAGTGGGCCAACCAGCAGACCACACGTTTGCTACCCTGCACCAAAACCACAACAAAAGGAAATCTCTGAATGGCCAGCAATAAGCAAGAGTGGATAGATGCCATTAAACATTTGCGGCTTCACTTTTCGTTGCTGCTAATGCCGGTATTTTTGTTTGCCGTATCCCAGCTTCCCGAAATAGACTATAGAATTATATCGCTCACATTCATTATTCTTCATGTACTTGTTTATCCCGCTAGTAATATCTTCAATAGCTACTATGACCGAGACGAAGGAAGTGTTGGCGGCTTGAGATGTCCGCCACCTCCCAATAACAAAATGCTTTGGTTAGCAAATATTCTTGACGCTTCAGCTATCCTGCTTTCGCTCAGCATACACCAGTCATTTTCTATACTGGTATCGTCATACATACTCGCTTCGAGACTCTATAGCTACCCACCTATACGACTTAAAAAATATCCAATCATAGGATTTTTTGTAATCTTCATATTTCAAGGAGCTTTTACCTTTTATCTTACTAGGTATAGCCTTCTGCATTGGCACGTAAATGCCACAAACCTGTATGGCCTACAAGTAAACACTATCTTGCCCATGCTGTCCTCTTCCTTCCAAATAGGAGCCATCTATCCGCTAACCCAAATCTACCAGCACAAAAGCGACTTGGCAGACGGAGTCACTACCTTAAGTTATAAACTAGGCTACAGAGGTACATTCATATTCGCAGGAATCATGTTTGGTATAGCAACCCTGTTTTACTTTCTCTACTTCTCTGCAACGGATATTAACGACTTCTATATCTTCACCGTAGTCCAAATGCCAATCATAGGATATTTTGTATACTGGGCGAGTAAAGTTTGGAAAGATACTCAGTATGCAGACTATAAACATACCATGTATATGAATGTAATAGCTGCTGTAATCTTAAATCTATTTTTCCTTTACTTGGTTTTAACATAAGTCTTGAGCTACATACAACACATAGGTGCTGCCGCACCCAAACACTCGCTTACCCAAGAAAAGTTTGCTGAAATCTACTCTTCGATGACGGAAGACCCAGACGTACAACGTAAAATAAAATTCTTGACTGCACGCAGTGCGATAAAGAAAAGACATTGCGTAGAGCCCGATATTAAAAAACTCATCGCTTTATCCCTTGAGGAAAAGCTGGCAAAATACCACTCCAACGCACTCGCACTTGCAGAAGAAGCAGTGCATAGCAATCTCGCTTTCAAAAAACACAAGGAGAACATCACTGACATAGTTTTCGTTAGCTGCACAGGAATGCAAGCACCTGGCGTAGAGATAGATCTCATACAGAAACTGGGCCTCTCTTCTACTATACGCCGGTATAACGTCAATTTCATGGGTTGCTACGCAGCACTAACAGGCCTACGAATGGCCAAAGATATATGTGCGACTCCTGACCGAACAGTTTTGCTGCTTTCTGTAGAACTGTGCACTCTCCATTTTCAGCACAAATTTGCAGACGACTACTTGCTGTCCAATTCCTTGTTTGCTGATGGAGCGGCCTCTGTGATTATCACTTCAGAGAAACACAATGCCACTTATATGCTTCACGATTTTGAATCGCGTCTATTGCCTGCATCTAAAGATGAGATGAGTTGGAAAATATCCCCAACTGGATTTCTAATGACACTATCTGGTGCAGTTCCTAAAACGATCAGCAAATCGCTAACTCAGAACCTATTGTTTGATAAAGATCCACAAAAGGTTGGGTGGGCTATACACCCTGGAGGCAAGCAGATCGTAGACGGCATAAAGAGCACCTTAAATATTGACGAATCTGAAGTAACAGTATCTAGAAAAGTACTAGCAGAACAGGGGAATATGTCTTCTGCTACCATCCTTTTTGTACTCAAAGAAATGCTCAACTACAAGCCCACTAACAAGAAAGAATTTATTGCTTGTGCTTTTGGACCAGGGCTTGCTTTAGAATCTGCTTTGCTTTCCTATGTTTAATCAACGCTCCCATACCAAAGAATTTTTGGATGGTGAGGTAAGCCAAAAAGACTTGGAGCTTAACTTGAAAGAGCTCCACACAATAAACAAGTTATTGGGCGGCTACTCTATTTCTACAAATGCATTAAAAACGCTTGATTTAGAAAATAAAACATTGGTAGACATAGGCTCTGGTGGTGGCGATATGCTCGATATTATTCGTCAATGGACCGAAAAAAAAGGCACTAAGATGAATCTATATGGTGTGGACCTCAAAGAAGATTGCATCCAATATGCCCAATCTCACTTGCCCGATACACTTACTTTCATACACGATGACTACCGCAATATAGAAAATCACATAGAGCAAATCGACTATCTGCACGCATGCCTATTTACACACCACCTCGCAGATGATCAAATTATAGGGTTGATTCGCTTTGCCATTGAACGAAAAATCACGTTAGTGATTAATGACCTGGAACGCAATTTTATCGCTCATTACGCCATTATGCTATTGACCTACCTTTTCTCCAAATCATATCTGGTAAAAAATGACGCACCTTTGAGTGTGCTTCGTGGATTTAAGAAAAAAGATTGGCTTACTTACCTAAAAAAAGCAGGTGCTGCCCGTTACACTGTTAAATGGAAATGGGCCTTTCGCCATCAAATAATTGTATATGGATAAGTACGATATAGGTATAATCGGTGCAGGCGTAGCCGGCAGTTCTTTGGCCATTCTACTAGCAGAAGAAGGGAAATCAGTAGTGGTCTTTGAGAAAGAAAATTACCCAAGCCATAAAGTATGCGGAGAGTTCATCTCCTTGGAATCTTACGCGTTTTTTAAAAGTCTAGGCTTGCCCCTCGATGATTGGAACCTTCCCATTATTAAAAACCTACAACTTACTTCTCAAAAAGGGGGAGAACTCAACACCACGCTAAAAACAGGTGGATTTGGGCTGAGCAGGTATAAGCTAGACTACGCACTTGCAGAGCAAATGAAAAAATCTGGAGTACACTTTCACCCCAATACTAAAGTAAGTGACGTACAACACGAAACGATCTCTAGCTCCAATGGAACAGTTAAAGCAAATCTAATTATAGGATCGCACGGCAAGTACTCCCCGGGGTACTTAAAAAGACCCAAATCTGCTGCCAAGAGTAATTACATCGGTGTAAAATATCATATCAAAGGAGATTTCAAAGAGGACCTCATCTCTCTCCACTCATTTGACGGTGGATACTGCGGAATAAGTAAAATAGAAGACAATCAGTATTGTTTATGCTATCTCGCAGACGCTACAAAACTGAAACATCAAAGCAACGATATCCGTACATTCGAAGAAAACGTTCTGTTCAAAAATAAAAAACTGAAGGAGGTATACTCCAAAGCTGAATTTGTATGGGACAAACCATTGGTAATTAGCAACATAAAATTCAACAAGCAGCAGCTGTACAATGACCACATGCTTTTTGTAGGAGACGCTGCTGGCAGCATAAGTCCGCTTAGTGGCAACGGCATGAGTATTGCTGCCCGAAGTGCACTAGTCTTGTCTCAACTAATTCTTGAGGAACAACACTTTGCTCAACTCAGAACACGATACAACAAAGAATGGGACCTACACTTTGGTGGACGAGTGAATAAAGCCGAGCTACTAAATAAACTAATGCTCAATCCTACTGCTCATCATTTAGTTTTAAAAGTATTGAATACTCTCACTCCGTTACGTCATAAAGTGGTCAATGATATGCAGGGCGATTCTTTTGTAAGGAATTTTCGTGTAATTCGTTAACTCCGACTGGTCTATCACTTAACAAGTAGGGTGTCAATATTGGTTATTCCCATCACCAGCGTATTTTATGCGAAGAAGAAAAGATAGTCAAGTCCATTTCAATGATACACTCAACTACTAGTAAGTATAGACTGCTTTATAAACCACTGAATGCAATACACATGAATAAACTAATCCTAATAACACTGCTAACCATTCCAAGCTTATTCGGCTACGGGCAATCCAATTTAAAACAAAAACATGATTTTGGACTTGCAGTTGGTTATGCCCCAAATGAATTTGCCGGAGCTCTTTCTTGGAAACACATGCATAGTATTACCGCCAATGACAAATTTAAACTTGGATACGGATTACGCTTTAACACTTATGCTGCTAGTAATCGCACCTATATAACTGCTCCGGCTTACCTTACCAGTGGCGAAAAAGGACCACAAGTCTTATTCATCGAAAATATAGAAGAAAATATTGACACCTTTAGTGTAGCAAAAGCACAACACAATTCGCTCAATGCAGTCATTTACTTAGAATATGACTTCACTGATAAATGGGGTGTTGGCTTCAATATTGATGCTGCTGGCATAGCTTTTGGTAAAGAGGTAGTAGGCACACCTGTAAGCAGTAATAAACCGATGAATACCGCAAATAAACTCTCTGCAAAACCAACGGCATATAATGTGCTACTCATAAGCGATAATGATATCGGAATGCTCAATAGTGAGCTATACGTAAAATACAATGTCACCAAAAAGCTGACTGTTAATGCAGGTTTTACCTTTTTGTTTACCGAATACACCACTACTGAAAAAATAAGCTACAGCGACAATAACGATCGATTTAGATATAAATCACTCCTTGGAATGATCAGCATCAACTACAAACCATTTAAAAAGTAACACAATGAATAAAATCAACATACTCTTTGCATTCTCATTAATGACCATCGCTGCAATTGCAGCTACAAGTTGGTCTCCCACTACCGGTTCAGTGAGGTTTCACATCAAAAATGCCGGCATCACCGTAGATGGTAAATTCTCTGGTCTAGCGGCATCAATCCAGTTTGACGAGAACGACCTTGCTAATTCGAGCATCTATGCCTCTGTGAAAGCGGCTACTGTAAATACCGGTATTGATAAGCGAGATGAGCACCTGCGTAAAGCAGAATACTTTGACGTTGATACTTATCCAAAGATAGAAATGCGTTCTACCTCTTTTGCCACGTCTAAAAGCGGATTTGTCGGGCAATTTGATGTAACAATAAAAGGTAAAACCAAAAATATTGCAATTCCTTTCACATTTAACAACAAAGGGGAGACTGGCACTTTCAACGGTAAAATAAAACTGGACAGACTGGATTTTAATGTCGGTGAAAGCGGCTTTATTCTTAGCGATGATGTCAAATTAGACATTATACTAAATGTCAAGAAATAAGACATTGTATTTTTTGGTTAGGTTAATTAGTTTGGGAAGGCAACTCGCAAGAGTTGCCTTTTTTTTGTTTCTATCTTGTAGTACACACTTCAGAAGTGTGTACTACAAGAGCGTATTTCTACTCCTCAAATAGCTCAACATTCTTTGTCTGTTTTACTAAGTCTGTGAACTTCCCTTTGTATTTGGTAGCTCGTACAATGTGATTGTCTATCCAGTGATAGTTGCCGCCACGTGGTTTACCATACAGTACCCCATGGTGTTTAAAACCATGTTTTTTGAGCCAGTTATCTGTAACTTCTTTGTGCTCAACTGTTCTCGAAGTAAAAAATGTAATGATATGACCTTGGTCGTGCCAGCGATTTAGCGTTTCTAAGGCGTCTGGGAAAGGCTCACATGTAGCCATTCTCTCTGGTTCTTCGTTGGGCACATCTTCGGTCACGGTTCCATCTATATCAATCATATAATTTTTTATGTGATCTGGAAGTTGCGGGCTTATCAGATTTCCGTTTTCGTCAAAAAGTTCGTTGAGTTCTTTTTCGTTTTTCATCTAGACTACGAAATTACCTCCACATCTTCCAATTTAGATTCATTTCTAAATCTTTCTAATTCACCAGTTATCCTCTTGTATACAAAAACGAGTATCGCCGCATCATCTGCCAAGCCTAAAGGACCTAGTAATGCCTCAGGCAAAAAGTCCATTGGGCTGAGCACATAGACTAACCCACCCAGGATTATAAGTGTATTTCTTTTCTTGATTTTAAACGTCCCTTTGAGTACCGATGAAATCATTTTTTGCACGTCCGAAAGGTCTTCTTTCCATGTAGTTGCAGAAGTTTTTGTTTTCTTGCTTCCGAGGGCTCTTCTAATTAGTGCTATGGTCTGCCTTAATTTTTTCATTTCGATTTGTAGTTTTAAATTAATATTGTCACCATCTTGGCAACATCCAATACTAAACAAAAAGCGTACCTACAGCTACATATAGCTGTGTTTCTCTTTGGGTTTACCGCTATTCTTGGTAAAATGATAACGCTAGAACAGACAGCCTTGGTATGGAATCGCTTGTGGATAGCCGTTGTAGGGCTTGTTTTTATTCCAGGCGTACTAAAGGGTATACGATCCATCAAAAAAAATAATTTTTTCATCTTTACGGGTATAGGTGTATTGGTAGCTCTACACTGGCTTACATTTTACGGTAGTATAAAAGTGGGCAATAGTGCCTCTGTGACCTTATCTTGTCTCGCAACCTCCTCGTTATTTACATCGATACTAGAGCCACTTATTACAAAGTCTAAGTTCAAATGGATAGAATTACTCCTTGGCCTCCTCGTCATAGTAGGCATCTATTTCCTGAGTGGTGTAGGTAAAGCGTATTACTGGGCCATCGTGATCGGAATCATTTCTGCCTTCCTGGCTTCTTTGTTTTCTACACTCAACAAAAAGTATATCACTGGGCAAAACACTTTGTCTGTTAGCACTATAGAGCTAGGTGCAGGTTTCGTTTTTATTTCCATATGTTATCCTTTACTTCAATCCATTTTTCCACAACCTCAATGGCTCCCTACCGGAAATGATTGGTGGTGGCTCATCGTTCTAGGACTATTGTGCACAAGTCTGGCATTCGCTCTTGCTCTAGACGCTCTCAAGGTGATTTCTGCATTCATATCCAACCTGAGCATTAACCTAGAACCCGTATACGGTATCCTACTTGCCATCTGGATTTTAAACGAAAATGCACAACTTAATGCTCATTTCTACTTGGGTACGTCCATTATTCTGTTGGCCGTATTATTGCATCCTGTTCTTACTCGAATTCAAAATAGAAAGTCCAAAGCCCATAATTCTTAGGCTTATCTTACCTTTGCTCCAATGGCAAAAAGACATCTTATCACCTGTGCACTTCCGTATGCAAACGGCCCAGTTCATATAGGCCACCTTGCGGGTTGTTTCTTACCCTCAGATATCTACAATAGGTACCTTAGAATGCAGGGCAAAGAAGTGCTTTTTGTATGTGGTACAGACGAACATGGAGTTCCTATTACCCTAAAAGCAAAAAAAGAAAACAAAACGCCTCAGCAAGTAGTAGACGAGAATTACGAAATTATATCGAAGGGTCTAAAGAATTTCGGTATCAACTTTGACACCTTTAGTCGGACTACCAATACGCTTCATCATGAAACTGCCCAAACTTTTTTCAAAACCTTGTATGACAAAGGGGTTTTTATAGAAGAGGTAACAGAGCAGCTGTATGACGAAGAAGCCAATCAGTTTCTAGCGGACCGATACATAGTGGGAACGTGTCCCAATTGCAGCTACGAGAATGCCTATGGAGATCAATGTGAAAGCTGCGGCAGAACCAGTAGTCCACAAGAATTGATTAATGCAAAATCTGCACTTACAGGCAATACTCCTGTCTTAAAGGAAACCAAAAATTGGTATTTACCCTTAGACCACATTCAATCTAAATTTTTGGACAATTGGGTTGCAACAAAGAAGGATGGCTGGAAATCAAGCGTTTACGGTCAGTGCAATAGTTGGCTGCAAGAAGGTCTGAAACCTCGAGCTATGACCCGCGACCTAGACTGGGGAGTAAATGTGCCGGTAGAAGGAGCAGGCGGCAAAGTAATGTATGTGTGGTTTGACGCACCTATAGGATACATTACCGCCACCAAAGAAGCTGCTGGTGATAATTGGGCAAAATGGTGGAAAGACTCAGACACAGAGATGACCCATTTTTTAGGCAAGGACAATATTGTATTTCATACCATCATATTTCCTGCCATGCTTCATGCCCATGGAGCGTATAACCTGCCTACCAATGTGCCAGCAAATGAGTTCCTAAACCTAGAAGGAGATAAAATATCTACCAGTAGAAACCATGCCATATGGTTGCATGAGTATCTTACTGATTTGCCAGAAAAAACGGATGAGCTACGGTATGCTCTTACTTCTATATTGCCAGAGAGTAAGGATGCCGATTTTACTTGGGCTGATTATCAAGCTAGAGTGAACAATGAGCTCGTTGCTATTCTCGGTAACTTCGTGAATAGAGTAATCGTACTTACGCACAAATACTATGATGGCAAGGTGCCAAGTGGTACCCTCAATAATGCATTGCCGGATGTAACCGGTAAGATTAATGATGCTTTATCAGACTTTAATCAACGTTCTGGATTAGAGGCCTTTATGGAGATCGCTAGAAACGGAAACAAGTACTTGCAAGATACTGAACCTTGGAAACTCATAAAAGACGAAGCCAATGCACAGACTGTAGCAGACTGTTTGTTTACCTGTATTCAAATCGTAAAAGAAATTGGAAACTACTCACGAATATTCTTACCCGTAACGTCAAACAAATTGCTTAGCATTCTGAATATTAATTCGTACGATGATGCTATTGCAGAAGGACATGAAATAAACAAGCCCGTTCTTTTATTCGAAAAAATAGAGGACGAACTGATAGAAGCACAAAAAGAAAAGCTTCGAAAAACCAAGGAGAACAACGCTAAAAATGCGGCTCCAGCAGAAGAAGAAAAAACCGAAACACCTATAAAACCAATGATACAGTACGACGATTTTACCAAACTTGATATACGTGTAGCTACTATAACTGCAGCTGAAAAAATAAAGAAGGCAGACAGACTTCTCCACATCACCCTAGACGTAGGATCTGAAACACGTGAAGTCGTAAGCGGTATAGCAGAGCACTATGCTCCAGAAGATATTATTGGTAAGCAGGTAACGTACTTAGCTAATCTAGCTCCACGAACACTCAAAAAAATAGAAAGCACAGGTATGATACTAATGGCGGAAGACGCAGACGGCAAACTCAAGTTTGTAGCTCCGAATGAAGCTACAGCTGCTGGAAGTATAATTGCGTAACACGAACCAATCTTGTACCCTATAAGCCTTAAAAATCACTGTTTCAATTACTCACAAAAAGTGAGTTACCACTCTTGGCTACTTGATACGTTTTCAGATTGCAACGGGTAGGACCACTAATAAATCCACTATTAAAATCATAAGCAGAGCCGCAACACGGCGTGAAAGTGGTGTCTAGTAAGGTGCCGCATCGCAGTTGTAAAATATCATTGTCTAGTGTCACTCTTGCACAATCCATTTCACTCTGGTACGTGCATGTACGCTCTATAGCATAATACATATCGTCATAGTTGTGTATCACATATACACCTCTATGTCCTTGACTTTCAAACGAGACAAACTCTCCGAGATTTCTTAGGTTGAAATACTCTGGCAAATCCATATTAATTGTAATATTAACTGCCGCATCTTGAATAAAACAATCACCTGTAAACTGATCATCTGGCTTACACGACTGGTTGAACACCAGCAGTGCACATACTATAGAAAATACTATTTTCTTCATTTATCGTAGTTGTAAAAGCCTTTTCCGGACTTTCTACCATAATAACCTGCTTGCACCTTCTTTTGTTGTATACGGTTGGGTCTAAACTTCTGGTCGTAGTTGAATAACGCGTACATTGACTCCGTAACCGATAAGTTTGTTTCTACACCTATGAGATCCATCAGTTGAAAAGGTCCCATCTTAAAACCACTTGCTCTTATCAAGTCGTCTATCACTTCATGCGTAGTAACATCCTCTTCCAATATCTTGAGCCCTTCTACATAGAAATGACGAGCGACTCTATTCACTATAAAACCAGGAGCATCCTTGGCAGCTATGCAGGTTTTGTTTACGCTATTCACGTATTCTTTGGCTTGCTCTAAGACCTTAGGGTCTGTTTGCTCCGCACTTATCACCTCTACCAGTTTCATGATATGGGCTGGATTAAAGTAGTGAATACCCACCACTTGTTTTGGAAATGCAAAAGAAGCTGCTATCTGCGTAAGCGGAATGGATGAAGTGTTGGAAGCGTATATGGTATTCTCTCCGTTGATCTCTGCGAGGTCAGCCAACACCTTCGCTTTTATATCTAGGCGTTCTATGATGGCTTCTATGACCATATCCACCTTCACGTCTGCTATGCTATTGGAATATTGTAGGTTGGCTAGCGTCTTGAACTTGCCATCGGCATCCAGTTTTCCTAGCTCTATGGCTTTATTAAGGTTCTTCTCTATACCCTCCTGAGCTGTAACGAGTGTATCATGGTTTATATCAAACAACACTACCTTGTGGCCAGCCATAGCACTAACTTGTGCTATTCCTCTGCCCATTACACCTGCTCCTATTACCCCTATTTTCATTTGGGGCTAATATCTCTATTTAACATTGTAAAAAAAAAGAGAATCAACTTATTCGAGAAAACCACTAAGAGAACACTCAGAAACTCATTTTTCTGCACCTTACAATAGGTCAGCATGTAGTCTGTATGCATACAATCATCACTACGCAAATCTGCAGCAACACTACTGTTACGAGAATGCGTAACCTATTTACGCTGATACCCGTTTGGTATTTTGAATGGAAAAGTAAGGTTAGGGTTTGAATTAACGTTCTGGTAATTGAGCACGGCTTTTATGATACTCTCACCTTTTTGCACATCAATATTTACAATTTTTGGCATGAGGCTTTGCTCGTATATTTCATACTTATCGTACTGAATATGTGCCGTTTGCGTCGTGTCAGGAGTTTCTATTTTTGAGATTAATGTTCTAAAAAGCTCGTTAAAATCTAACGTGTTAGTTGCAATACCTTCATTGGCAACCATGGCTGTTTTTTCTGGGTTTAACCGGTATAGGCTCTGCTTAAGTATAGCATTACCAAGCAGGAGGTTTTGTACTTGACCTACCTCCGCTTTGAAACCAAGAAACTGGTCAAGGTAGCTATTCTCATATGCCATGTATTGTTGGTTTACATTGTCGACCATGAAGAAACTGTCTTGTGTGATCAGTACCGTTGCCCCAAAACCAAAGAGACTAAACTTGCCCCAAACTACGCTATCCTTCTTCATTTTTAGGTGCATTGAAACGTTGTGAGTCTTGGCATTCATAGTAACCGTTGCCTTACCTCTAGCCTCCATCGTAGAAAACGCCATTTGACTTGACCAAAACTTAGCCACTGTCTCGGTGTTTACCTTCGCCGAAATCGTATTTTTTCTTACTTTACATCCCCCTAAGGTTGAAAATAGTGCTAACATAAGTAGCACCTTTATTCCGCTATTCATTTTTTAGTTTATCCAGTTTCTGTTGCATTTCATTCGCCATATTGGTATTCTCCAACGCTACATAGCACGCTATTGCGTGTGTATAGTAGTCTTTGCCCTTAGGGTCTAGCTGCATACATTTGTTTAGAACTTTTAATGCTTGCTCAAATTTCTTTTTGCCATAAAGAATCCACGCTTTGGTATCTAGGTAAAATGGATTAGACGGCTCTAATCTCAAAGCAGTAGTAATCATACTATCTGCCTTTTCCAGCTTAATTTTACGGTTTGCCAAACTATAGGCATAGTTATTAAGAACCATAGCATTAAACGGGTTCATTTTCAGCACTTTATCAAAATTTTTATCTGCTGCCTGATACATCTCTTGCTTATCAAAAGCCGATGCTTTACAAAGCAACAATTGGACTTTATCCCTTTTATCTACAGCAACATCTAGCCCTTCATCAGCTATCTTTATACCTTTAGTGTAATCCTTCTTTTCTATGTGTGCATAGCTTAAAGAAACGTATAATGCTATAACATTTGGAAACAACGTCAAGGCTTCTTCTGTGTCTTCGATTTGTTGGTCTACATCATTCAATAGTGCATTCGCTCCGAGTAACTTACTCCATAACTGAAATTCAGATGGGTCTATGCTTAGTGCCTTTCGGGTATAGCACCGTGCACTATCATATTGACCCATGGTACCATAAATATCCGATTTGAAGATATAAGGCTCAATAAAATTTGGATAATTTGATGCTAAAATTTCGCTAAAGTCGAATAAATCAGCTTTTAACGAAGAATCTTTTTTAAAATCATTGAGGAATACCGTAACTGCTTGCATTTTTTGAAGTAAGCTAAGATCGTCATACTTAAACGCTTCCTTAAGGTGGTTCACCGCCTCCTTATCTTTGTCAACGTCACGTTTTAGACTATACAAGGCATAGTGTGCTTTACCTACACTTGAATCCTCATCTATAATACGCTCTAGTAACGCCACAGCCTTTTCTTTTTTCCCCGCTTTCACATAGGTCTCAGAGAGATACCCTTTGAACTGAATATCGTCTGGATACGCCGCTACCAGTTTTTCCATTTCTAAAACTGCTTTGTCCTTATCCCCCAATGCTGAATAAACAAAATCCAATCGAGTACTCGATACTTTCTCTATCCCGAAGTGTGATTGCATTCTATTGAGCACCTCAATAGACTTAAATAACTGCTTGGCATTATAGTACTGATTGGCAGATTCTGTATAATTTTCTTTTACATCTGGCTCATTTTCAATCATTTGTATAAATACTTCTGCACTCTTCTGGTATTTGCCAAACTTGTTGTAATACTGAGCCAATAAACCATAATACCAGTGATTATAACTGGGAGACGTCCTTACCGCTTTCTCGGCAAATACTAAAGCCTCCGTATATCGATCTAGCTGGTAGTTTAGCTTAGCCAGCTGATACATCGTTGCATGGCTTTCTGGATTTAGCGTAAGCGAGCGATGATACAGTTCACGTGCCTTCTCCGAATTATTTAGCACTTTTTGCTTATTCGCTTCAAAAAAAGATTTTTCAAATGCCTTTCGGGTCTTGTAATCCAAGTCATTAACTTTGGCTACTCCAACCAATGAACTCTTGCAGCCAAAGGCAAAGAGCACCACAACCAATGATGCTATGTGAGTGAGTCTAACCAATCTTTTGGGTACTGTAGTCTCCTATGCTAATCTCATTTGCTGAACCATCGTAATGGACCTTATTGCCTATCATAGAGTTGGTAATGTCTGCATTTTGAATATGTGACTCTGTCTGAATAATGGTGTTTTCAATAACGCTGTCTTCTATTATCGTATTGTCACCAATACTCACATAAGGACCAACTTTAGCATTTATTAGCTGAACATTTTTTCCAATGTAGCATGGTTCTATTATTTGAGAATTGGTGCTTTTCATGCTGCTTGATACCAGTATCTCTGTGGCATTGGCTAGCACACGTTGGTTGGTGTTAACCGTAGCGTTTTTATTGCCACAATCCCACCATTCTATTACTTTACCAGGAATAAATTTAGCCCCATTGTCTTTCAGGCTATCTAATACGTTGGTGAGTTGATACTCTCCCTTTTCCATAATCTTGTTGTCAAGAAGGTGCTTAATCTCACGCTTTACAGCATCTCCGTCTTTAAAATAGTAAATACCAATTATGGCTAAATTTGACTTGGGGTTATCTGGCTTTTCAACAAAATCCTCAATAATTCCATCAGCATCTAGCTGCACTACACCAAAAGCTCTTGGATCCTCTACCTCCTTTACCCAAACGGTTCCATCTGCACTTGCGTCTAGCTTAAAATCTGCTCTAAACAGCGTGTCTGCAAATGCTATGATCACATTACCCGAAAGTAGCTGCTCTGCCTGAAATATGGCATGGGCTGTCCCTAGTGCTTCACTCTGTACGTGTATAGATCCCTTGGCACCTAGCTTCTCTGCTACGGCTAAAAGGTGTTCTTGCACATCTGGACCAAAAAACTGCTGACTCGGCCCTACAACAAAAGCTATGTTTTCTAACGGCTCATTTACAACCTTTGCAATATCTTCCGCCAGTCGTTGTACAATTGGTTTCCCTGCTACGGGTACTAACGGTTTTGGAACTGTAAGTGTATGTGGACGCAATCTGCTTCCAATTCCCGCCATGGGTATTATTAAATTCATCTTATTCTTCTGCTAATTATTAAATTCCTGTATGACCATAGCCGCCTGACCCTCGTTCTGTTTCATCTAGGCATTCGGTCAAATTAAACTTTACTTGCTCATATTTATTAACGACCATTTGAGCAACTCGGTCCCCATTTTTTATTGTGAAAACCTCCATTGAGAGATTCACTAATGCTATTTTTATCTCGCCACGATAGTCAGCATCAATAGTCCCTGGACTGTTGATTACCGTAATGCCATGCTTAAAAGCCATTCCACTACGAGGCCGTATCATTGCTTCATATCCCTTTGGCAACGCCATATATATGCCCGTCCCCACAAGCTTTCTATCCATTGGATTCAAAACCACATCTTCTTCTAAAAAGGCACATAGGTCTAACCCAGCAGACTGCTTAGTCTGATAACCAGGGAGCGGGTTATTACTTTTATTTATGACAAAAACATCAAGCATTATGCAACAAATTTAGGTTTTTTAGTGCTTAATAGAAACCTATACCCTACCAATCCGTAAACAGTAACATACACTGTATTAGCAATATAGGATGTCCAACCATTCAACCCGTCGTATTCTGACGCTATATATAAAAGTACACTTAGTGCTATGAGTCCAATTACCAACTGAACATTGTAGTTCACTGGGTAATATTTCTGACCAAGAACGTAACTCAGAACGGTCATTACCAAATAAGCGATAAGCGTTGTGATTGCCGCTGCTTTGAAACCGTAAATAGGAACGTACAGATACAATAGAACAACCGTAATTATTGCTCCAATGGTAGATACCACAGCCCCTAACTTTGTTTTGTCATTCAGCTTATACCAAATACTCAGATTAAAAAAAATACCAAGTAACAAGTTAGCCATTAACAATATGGGTACAATAAAGAGTGCGTCTGAATGCGAATGATACTCTGGCAAACGAATAAACAAATGAGCTATTTCGCTTTTGAATAATGATACGATTAAGAAAATCCCCCCACAGGCAAATACAAACCAGTTCATAATAAGAACGTAGGAGCTTTTAGCATCATCCTTGTCTGCCTGAGCAAAGAAAAAAGGTTCTACTGCATAACGGAAAGCTTGTATAAATATGGTCATCAACATACTGAGCTTGTAGAATGTACCATAAACTCCAATTTCGTAATCTACCGATTCTTGCGGTAGTAGTTTCCTCATCGCTAGTCTATCAAAAGCCTCATTTATCATACCTGCAAACCCAAGAATAATCAAAGGCCAAGAGTACTTAAACATTTTTTTCCAAAGGGTCGTATTTGGCCTTCCAAAATGTTTTATTGAATCCCCAGAAAGCAGAGCAAACTCCACACTACTGGCTATTAAATTTGCAATAAACACATTTTCGATACTCAAAGAACCTCCGCTCATTTTCGGATAAAAAACAACAAAAAATATATTGAGCATTATGTTAAGTAAAATTCCAAAGCTTTTGACAAATGCAAATTTCTTGGGTCTTCCTAAGTATCTCAGAAGAGCATAAGGAACAGACTTTAACACGTCCAGCGATAGTAGAGCTGTGAACCAAACCACGTAAGACAACTGTTCAGGATAACCAACAAATGTCCCAACACTCCCCTTATTTAGCAGCATCAGAAAGACAAACACACACACCGTTACGGCTAACGATGTCATTGATGTAGCAAAAACATCTTTGTACTCCTCCTTTTTCCTGCTGAAGTTAAAAAATGCTGTTTCCATTCCGTGAGGGAGTACCACAAAGAAGAATGCAGCATACGCATAAAACTCTATTTGAGGTGCAATAAGATCTGGAGTAAAAAACCCAGCATAGAAGAAAATTAGCAAAAAACCTACAGAACGCCCTACAATACTGGGTATTCCATATATGGCCGTATCGCCCGCTAACTTTTTGATTATACTCATTTGCTATGCAAAGCTACGTTTACCCAACGTATCCTATACACAGATTATTTTGCCTTGTCTATTGTGTAGGTTACTTGCAATCGAACTGTACGTGGACTGCCTAAGTCTGCAGGCCGAATGGCATACTCAGAATTGGAAATATTTGACACCAAAAGATTTGTTTTCCATGTCTTTGAAAACGCATACCCTATACGAGCATTAAATAACGTATACGCTGTAAGCTCCTTGTCCACAGACTCTTGCACTCCCGGAACATAATCACTAATCGGCCATTTCACAAATGCGAGATCTACATTTTGCACAGCAGACTGATACGTTCCACCCAAACCAAATGTCCAATTTTTATACCCAACCATCACATCCGCTTTTGCTAAATGCGTTGGTCTATACTTTAGTACATCATCCGTAGTATCTGAACTTGTATTGCGATAGGTGAGCTGTTTATTGATATTATCTACACCTATTGCCTTAGCGGGTTCTAAGGCTCTAGAATCCGCATACGTGTATCCGACAAATCCCTGAATTTTTATATTTTTTGATTTTCGCTGGAAGCTCAAATTGACCTCTGAACCTCTGACACTCGTTTTACCCGTATTCAATGTTATGAACCCCACTCCATATAAGGGTGGAGCTACAGTTCCCCATTGGCCAAATGTAAATTCCATCATGTTCTCAAAAGTCATTTGAAAAACTGCTAAATCTGCAAGAAATTGAATTTTTCCAATTTTAAAACCTTGTTTAATGCCAATTTCTAGATTGGTCCCGGTTTCAGATTCCAAAGTAGGATTTGGGTATATACTCACTGGACCTACTTTAGTAGTGATATACGATTCTGCTATGCTTGGGAATCGATACCCTTGACCAAAGCTTGCCCTAAGGAAGGTGTATTGAGCAGCAGCATAATTTAACCCCGCTCGAAAAACAGGCTTACCTTCTGACCTTTCATTGAGTACAAACTGCTCATAGCGTGCACCTCCACTTGCGGATAGTCTATTCCACCGTTTTTCTAACTGGAGGTACGCGGCATAATTGATGGCTTCTTGAGTGCCGTTGTAGAGCGGCGATTTAGTTTCCGTATTGATAGCCACCAAACCACCTATTGCACCAAAATTTTTCTTTGGCAAACTGAAACTAGACTGATACTCAGCATATATCAAGTCTGAGTTATTGGATTGATCAATTGTCGGGTCACCATTATCTACATCATTATTTATTCCCAAATATCGTGCGTTTAGGGAATGACTAAATTTACCTTTTACCCACTTTATATAAGGGTCTATACTCAACCGATTTACTTTATTATCCGTACCTCCACTATCTAATGCAGTATATCCCAAATCATACGATTCCCACAATAGAAAACTACCCGATTTACCTTGTTGGTAGGTAGCATTAAGGCCGTAAATTAAATTTTTATTTGCCACAACTTTACGTAGTCCTAGCGTACCGCGAACACGTTTATCATAATCGCTCATCTTATAGCTCTCATCGTTCAGAGCATTTAGTCCTAGGGTTACACCTAAACCATTGTATATTCCCGTATGATATGCGGTGATGTTAGAGACCGAACTTCTTTTATTTCCCCTATACCGAAGTGCTTTTCGCTGTGGTAAATCGTAAAATCCCACAGATGTATTTACTTGGGTAAAAGGTTTCTCCGTAGGTTTTCTAGTTTTAATATTGATAACACCATTTAACGCGGAGCTTCCATATACCACAGAGCTTGCTCCTTTTATTATTTCTACACCGTCTACTCCTTCCGTAGGCACAAAATTCCATAAGGGTTGGCCTGCATCTCCACTGAGTATAGGAACTCCATCTACTAACACTTGCACCCGCGAACCTGCACCGTAACTCCACCCGCTACCACTGCGTATAGTTGGTTGATTGTCTACTACTTGCACTCCGTTTATCCGACCTATACTCTCTTCCAAGTTGGTGGGAGCAGTATTTGCTATAAGGTCGGGACTTATTATTTCTATGGATATCGTAGCATTTTTTAGTTCAGAAGAACGTTTGTTTTCTGAAACCACAATGGTATTTAATAGGCTTGATTTTTCGACCATTACTATTGAGGAGTCTTCTGGCATAATCTGCATATCCATATACCCAATTTGCACTACTTTAAGCGAAGGTTCATCAGTCTCGACATAGAACTCTCCTGCTACATTGGTGATGCCTAAAACCCTATTTGCCACCAATAATCTTAACTGAGCACCTACTAGTGCTTCATTACTTTCGTTTGTCACTTTCCCAGAATAGGTGTATGTAACCTGTCCAAAGCTGATTATTGTCATTAGACATAAAACCGCTTGTATGAGTAATCGCTTCTGCATATATTCGTTTTCACAAATGTATAAAACCAATCTGTTATGAAAAGATTTTTACTTATTGCCACATTTGCAGCATCTGCTGTATATGTACAAGCACAAAATTGCAATCCAGACGCTACCATTACACAACCAGGTGTATATCCAGAGCAACCAGACACTGCATTTGCAGATGAGGCTTATGACTTTAGTTTTCAAGTATTGGCACTTAAAGATACCGTTGTAGTTTTTGCCGGACAACCTCAAAATGCAACCATTGACTCAATAATGGTGAATAACGTAATAGGCTTGCCTTCAAGTTTTGAATATACCTGCAATCCTGTTAACTGTGTTTTCACTTGGAGAGATGTAGGTTGCGTCAATGTAACAGGTAACCCAACTCAATCGCAGGCTGGTGTGTACGATCTAAAAATAGCAACAACAATATATGCTAAGTTAGGGATCATAGCCATACCTGTTCCTGACACGACAGATGGTTATGAACTTGTAATCTCAGGGGACGGCTCGGCTTCCATTTTTGATGTATCGCCAAATCAAATCAGCATCTACCCAAACCCATCTACCAATGGAGTATATATGCTCTCTTCGTCGGATCAATTGGTTCTTTTGAGTGTTGTTGACATTCAAGGTAAAAAAGTTGATTTTAAGTCAGTTATATCAAAAAACAGCACGATTTTAACCCTAGAAAATGCCCCTATGGGAGTCCACTTTCTAAGAGCAAAGTTGGGCAATAAGATCGTAAGCAAGAAGTTGGTGCGATAGTGCACATAAGGAGAGTGGTATAATAATCGTACTTTTGCACTACTCAATTTATGGCACTAGACGTGGTAAAACAAACTTCGGCATCTATATCAAAACAAGAATTTATCGATCAAGTAAAGAGTGATTATATTACTGCTTACAAGAGCAGACAAACTTCACTTATAGGTCGTAAAGAAGTACTAACCGGTAAAGCAAAATTTGGAATTTTTGGCGACGGAAAAGAAGTAGCACAAGTAGCTATGGCTCGCTATATGAATAATGGAGATTTTCGTGCTGGTTACTATCGCGACCAAACCATCATGTTTGCACTCGGACTAAGTGATGTGCAGAAGTTTTTTGCACAATTGTACGCACACCCCAGTATTGACTACGAGCCAAGCAGTGCAGGTAGAAGTATGAACGGTCATTTTGGGACACGTATGTTGGATAATGATGGAAACTGGTTGCCACAAACCGACCGCATTAATATTTCATCCGATATATCGCCTACCGCCGGGCAAATGCCAAGAGCCCTCGGTCTTGCGTTTGCCTCTAAAGTTTACAAATCGAACAAAACCCTTCATAAAAACACCACATTTTCTAAGAAAGGAACTGAAATATCTTGGGCTACAATAGGTAACGCAAGTACTTCTGAGGGTCACTTTTGGGAGACCATAAATGCAGCTGGTGTAATGCAGGTGCCGCTTCTCGTAAGCATTTGGGATGACGAGTATGGCATTTCTGTTCACGCTGAACACCAAACCACCAAACAAAACTTAAGTGCAATCCTGTCTGGTTTCAAAACCGACAAGTTCGGTACGGGAATAGAGCTTATTACAGTAAATGGCTGGGACTATCCTGCACTTATAAATGCTTATAAAAAAGCATCTGAAATATGCCGCAACAAACACACCCCAGTAGTGGTACATGTAAAAGAACTTACCCAACCTCAAGGACACTCTACCTCTGGCTCTCACGAAAGATACAAATCTAAAGATAGACTTGCTTGGGAATTGGACCACGATTGCGTAAGCAAGATGCGTAGTTGGTTACTCGAAAACAAAATAGCGGAGGATAGCGAAATAGCTTCTCTCGAAAAATTGGCTGAAAATGAAGTAAAAGAATCTAAAAGAACAGCTTGGACAGCCTTCAGCAGCGAAATAAAAACAGAAATAACAGAGGCAGTAGCTCTTCTGAACAATATAGATAGTAACGCAGCTGCTACGCTAAAAGAAACGATGGATCCTGGCAGAAAGGACATTCTCAAAACGGTGCATATGGTTCTTCGAGAAAACATTGGCAACCCACAGGCCAACGACTTGCGTACGTATCATACCAATTTTACAGCAAAGTATCAAGATATTTATAGCAGTCATCTGCACAGTCAATCTCCGCAGCGTGCACAAAGTGTTGTTGAGATAAAACCAGCATATGCAGATGATGCCGAAGAACTCAATGGATTCGAAATCCTCAATAAGACTTTTGACCACCTGCTAAGTACACATCCAGAAGTCATAGCATTTGGCGAAGACGTAGGTAAAATCGGGGATGTAAACCAAGGGTTTGCTGGACTACAAGACAAGCATGGGGACCACCGCGTAATGGATATGGGCATTCGCGAAAACACCATTGTAGGACAAGCGGTAGGGGCCTCGCTACGTGGGCTAAGACCTATTGCTGAAATACAGTACCTCGACTATCTGCTCTATGGTGTGCAAATGATGAGTGATGATATTGCCACCTTACAGTACAGAACTAAAGGAGGGCAGAAATACCCGCTAATAATAAGAACCAGGGGTCACCGCCTCGAGGGAATATGGCACAGTGGCTCTCCTATGGGAATGATACTGAACGCTGTACGTGGTATGAATGTACTTGTGCCCAGAGACATGACACGAGCTGCTGGATTTTATAACACCATCATAAAATCTGACGAACCAGCATTAATTGTAGAGTGTTTGAATGGTTATCGATTAAAAGAGAAATTGCCTAGCAATCTGACCACATTTACTGTTCCTGTGGGAGTGCCAGAAACACTGCAGTACGGTGAAGATATAACCGTAGTTACTTACGGGAGCTGCATACGAATTGCACAAGAAGGAATTAGGCTACTTCAAGAGAAAGGAATATCCGTAGAACTTATCGATGTACAATCCCTACTTCCCTTTGATATACACCACACCATTGTAGAATCACTGATGAAAACCAACAAAGTGGTATTCATGGATGAAGATGTAAAAGGAGGTGCTACTGGTTTTATGATGCAAAAAGTACTGGAGGAACAAGATGGGTATAAGTATCTGGATGCAGCTCCACGAACGCTTACATCTCAAGACCACAGACCGGCTTACGGTACAGATGGCGATTATTTCTCAAAGTCCAATGCAGAAGAGTTATTTGAACTGGTATATGGGATGATGCATGAGTACGAACCCACTCAGTTCCCGAAATTCTAGGTAACCGAAAAAACAACACTAAAGAGGCGACCTAACCGGTCGCCTTTTTAATTGAAACACCTTGATTATAGCATTTACTCATTCTCCTTACATACCTGCACTAACGCAGCTTTGTTAATTGTATACTTTCTGTTGTTAGAGAGATTTAAGCACATGACTCTAGATCGGCGATTTTCTAGTTTTTCATACGTATGAACTCCAAACGTGAACCGATCTCCAACCATCAATTCTTCTAAATACGTTCCTTTTTTTTCATCATACTTAGAAAAGGCCTTTTCTACGCGTATATTGACACCACTACATGCTTTAGGGTTAATTAGTTCATCGGAAACCACGGCAAACATTTGCTCATCTTTCTTAAACTCATCAGCTACATCCAGCGAGGTAAATAGTTCTTTAAAATTGGCTTTCCACTCGTCTCCGTGAGGTTTTACCGTATGTCTATATTCCAAAAATGTTTTGAGATGTGCAATCTCATGAACCAGTGTGAATAAAAATCGATACGTATTTGTATCGTGATTCACAGAAATACTCAATTTAGGTCCATTTTGCCTAAAATCTCCTCGCTTTGTTTTTCGCTGTTTGGTTATTTTCAGCACACACTTATGCTCTTCCAGAAAGGATAAAATGTAGTACGCTTTAGTGGTAGGTAGGTGTTTTTCTAAGTATTCGAGAATACTCATTTCCCTATTTCAAGACGGCAAGTAGTGTTTCTGCAGCAGAAACTTTTTGCTCCAGCTCTACTTTAATCTCTGTACCTATTGGTACATACACATCTACTCGTGATCCGAATTTAATAAAGCCCATCTCCGATCCTTTTGCAGCTTTATCTCCTGGTTTTATGTACCACCTAATTCTACGGGCTACAGCTCCGGCTATTTGCCTAAAGAGCACTTCTACTCCCGCATCTGTTTTGATTACTGACGTAGTGCGTTCGTTTTCTGTACTGCTCTTGGGGTGCCAAGCTACCAAATACTTGCCTGGGTGATATTTGAAATACGTAAAAATACCCGAAACGGGGTTTCGATTAACATGCACATTGAGGGGTGACATGAAAATTGATATCTGAATTCGCTTTTCTTTAAAATATTCTGTTTCTTCAACCTCCTCTATAACAACTACTTTACCATCACAAGGGCTAACTACGCCATTTTCAGTTTTGTCTGAATAGCGTGGTGGATTTCTAAAGAAACGAACGATCAGTATGAACAGAATCAATAGCGGAATACCAACCAAAGCCATTAGCCACTGAGGTGCACCAAATTCTGAAATACCAAATAATATTCCACCCAAAAGCAAGGTGGATATAAATACTATTTTATAACCTTCTCTATGCAAATTCATTAAAAACTACCTCTTAATTTTGATGTACTTGCTACTTTATCAATGGCTACTATGTACGCTGCAGTTCTTAGACTACACTTGTGCTTACGTGCAGCTTTGTATACGCTGTCAAACGCTTGCTTCATTATTCTATCTGCTCTACGATTTACTCGCTCTTCCGTCCAGAAATATCCAAGTCTATTCTGTACCCACTCAAAGTATGAAACCGATACTCCTCCTGCATTTGCAAGAATGTCTGGCACTACCATAACGCCGTTTTTATCTAATATAGCATCTGCATTAGAAGCAGTTGGTCCATTTGCACCTTCTACTATAAGCTTGGCTTTGATTCTGTCTGCATTCTCTTCTGTAATCTGATCTTCGAGTGCCGCTGGAATCAAAATATCAACGTCGAGTTCAAGTAGCTCATCGTTGCTAATAATCTTACCTCCCTTGTATCCTTCTAGACTCTTTTCTCTAGATACATAATTTATCGCTTCCTCAATATCTAGACCATCTGGATTGTAGTACGCTCCCGAAATGTCAGAAATTGCTACAATGGTCACACCTTGTTGTTCTATTAGCTTAGCAGAAATACTACCCACATTACCAAATCCCTGCACTGCACAAGTAGACTCTGTTGGGTTCATTTTTAACTTTGCCATTGCACTACGCGTAGACACCATGACACCGCGTCCTGTTGCTTCTACCCTGCCAAGTGATCCACCCAACACTAACGGCTTACCCGTCACTACTGCAGGGGTGGCTTGTCCTGCAAGCTTTGAATATTCGTCCATAATCCAAGCCATGGTCTGTGGATTTGTACCCATATCTGGAGCTGGAATATCTCTCTCTGGACCAAATACATCACGCATAGCACCTGTAAATGCTCTCGTCAAACGTTCAAGCTCTCCTTGAGACATTTTGCGAGGATCACATTGAATACCACCTTTTCCGCCGCCATAAGGAATCCCTACCACAGCACATTTCCAGGTCATCCAAGCTGCTAAAGCCTTAACCTCATCTAAATTAACACCCATAGAGTACCGAACCCCTCCTTTACTTGGGCCTAATTTAGAAGAGTGAACAACTCTGTATCCTTGAAAAGTTTTGATTTTACCATCATCCATAGTAACTGGAAGACTCACGATAACCGCTTTTTCTGGAGATTTTAGTGCATTGTAAGTAGACTCATCCAAGCCCAAAATCTCTGCAGCTTCATTAAATCTTTCCATCATAGACTCCAGCGGATTTAAATCATCCGTAATTGGAGCAGGCTCTTTGAACTTTAAAGTCATTGTAGTAATGTTTTGTTTACTGTTTACTTGGCGGCAAATGTATTTATTCTACGCATTGGTATTTCACTGGCATTTGTCTTTTTTCGTCATACTAATAACAATATGACCAAATAAGGCAACGCAGATAGATAAATGGAGTCTATTCTATCGAGTACTCCTCCGTGCCCAGGAAGAATCTTCCCACTATCTTTTATACCCAATTTTCTTTTCATATAGGACTCTACAAAATCTCCAAATATGGCGAAAAAGATGACCACTGGTGCTAACACGGAAGCCCGAATAGGAAGCTGGAGCCAATATACGTTTAGTACACTCATTGCAACTACGGTAACAATAGCTCCGCCAACAGTTCCTTCTATCGTTTTGTTGGGTGACACCATAGGGAAAATGGGTCTTTTACCAATTGCTTTTCCAACCACATAAGCCATAGAATCATAGGTCCAAATAGTAATCAGATAAAATAATATGTACTCCATATTGTTCTGCTCATTTTGCATGAACCAGATAGCCAAACCAATAAGCGGAAGCGATAAGTACACCGTACCCGTTATGAAATTTAATGTTTGCTCTCTCTTCAATTGAGAATAGGTAAGGTAAAGGCACGCCAATTGAATGAGCAACATGACAATATATGCTGTACCACCCAACTCTCGTGATCCTAAAAACGTAAGGTAAAGCACGACTCCGGCAAAAACGGCGGGATTCACAAAAAGGTGTTGATTGGATTCTTTATTTGCTAGAACACCTAACTCGTTAATGGATAGAAAAACAAGCAAGGCCATAAGCACCCCAAACGCAGGATGGCCAAAAACAGTAGCTCCCACCATTAGGGAAACATATAAAGCACCAAATATGATGCGTAAAGCTAGGTTAGACATAGAAATTATCGGTTTTAGTATCGGCGTTTTTTTGCATATAGGTAAAGATAAGAATAGCAATACTTAGCAATCCTAGACTTACAGCTAAGGGAAGACTTGCCCCTTGCTCCAAGGCTTTAGTATAATCGCCATCTGTGATGAAATACAATTGACCTACAGCCAACGCGTTGTTAATGAAATGTGCCGCGATAGAAGTCCATATGGATCCCGTCCAATAGGCCGCATATCCGAAGGAAACAGCTAAGAAAAACATAGGAATAAACTTAGTAAATTGAAGGTGTATCAAACTAAACAGTATAGCTGTAACAACAATGGATATGTGCATATTTTTGAAAATGCCATTAAATGCATTCATCAGAAATCCTCTAAAGAAAATTTCTTCTGCGAGTGCTGGTGCCAGTGCCATAAACAAAATACTTGTAAATAATGACATCACACCTTGCTCGCCTATCATTGCTTCATACATCCCATTGTTTGCACTTTCTTGTACCTGTAGCCATTCATAAAAATTTGGCCATTGGCTAAAATCAATCAATTTATTGATGTCTAACATTAAACCCATAAGCGGTACGCAGACAAAAACAAACAACATAGCTATCAAAAACCACTTTCCGTTTTTTGGCCAGCTTAAGGAAAGGTAGTGTTTAGGCGTTGCTTTAATAAAAATACATGCAAGAAGAGCTGCTGCAATAAGAGGCAACGACGAACTTACAAAAACAAATAGCTTTAGTGACAATGGACTAGTTTTTAGATTATTAACCAAATTACTCAGCTGAGAGGCATCACCTACTTCTCCATAATAAAGGTAGGAGCCTATTGCCACAGCTAGGCCTCCAAATAACGCAACAGAACCCACAAAAAACACAGCTCCTAACAATAGGTGAAATAAAGCTTGTAAAGTATCTGGCCGAGAATTCATGCTTTCCGTATCTTTGAAGTCTTCTAACTGGTCCATTCCTTTTATTTTGGGCAAATATGGTAAAAATAGGTAACATAGAACTTGGTGATTTTCCACTACTACTTGCTCCGATGGAGGATGTGAGTGACCCTCCTTTTCGTGCGGTATGCAAAGAAAACGGAGCAGACGTTATGTATACAGAGTTTATTTCGAGCGAAGGGCTCATAAGAGACGCTGCTAAAAGCACCCAAAAACTCGACATATTTGAATATGAGCGACCTATTGGTATCCAAATATTTGGGTATGACATAGCTTCTATGAAAGAAGCTACAGAAATAACTGCTTCTGCCAATCCAGACTTGATAGACATCAACTACGGTTGTCCCGTAAAAAAGGTAGCCTGCAAAGGAGCTGGTGCAGGAATACTGCAAGACATCCCAAAAATGGTAGAGATGACTTCAGAA
>JAOKFZ010000040.1 GCA_028247315.1 Bacteroidia bacterium
GCATACGCAATAAGCTTTGGGCAAAACGTTCCTCAGGGGATTGCCTACCAAGCAGTAGCTGTAAAAGACGGAGCATACTCTGTTGCTGGACAAAACCCGCAAGCTATCTATTGGTCAAACAAATATATTAAAGTGAGATTCACCATATTGGATACGTATCCCAACGGGAGCTCTCAGTACAGTGAGGTTCATGAAACTACCACAGATGATTACGGTGTCTTTAATCTAATTATTGGTCAAGGTAATTCTATATCTGGAGATTTTACAACCATCCCTTGGGAGTTAGGTGATGCACACCTTCAGGTTGAGATTGATTTTGAGAATACAGATATCTTTACACTCACAGCATTGGAGAAGTTCTGGTCTGTGCCTTATGCATTTGTGACCAATGAAACAGGAATATCAAGTACGGACAGTTCTCTTGCGGCACTCGATAGTCTAAATAAAGCTCTTAAAGCAGAAATAGCAGCATTGAGATCAGGGGATCAGGATACGGTTGTAGGTAACGAAATCCAACAACTTTCACTAAACAACGACACCATATCATTAAGTAATGGGGGAGGAAAAGTTGCACTTGTTTCAGCTTGGCTGACGGAGGGTGATACAATATCGACATTTAACCAAGTAGGAATTGGTAGTAAAAGCACATATCCTGGTGTTGAATTGATTTTAAAGGATGGAGTGTTTGCCTCTCAAGTAATAGAAACTACCGGTCCTACTACCGATGCTGAATTATGGTTAAAGAACCCAACAGGAACTTGGAGAATGCACGGAGATCAAAGCGATGCCAATAAGTTAAAATTTGGATTATGGACAGACTACTCTGAGGTAGGTGGCTCAAATATTTTTACTGAATCGATGACAATAGATACATTAGGCCGTGTTGGAGTCGGAAGTGGAGTTAATTTTAAAGAAGCATTTAATGTATATCATCGTGATTCCGCTTTTTTACAAATTGAAACCGGAGGTAATAACAAAGCAGGTATAGTTATGGGTGAGTTAGATGGAGCTCGAGGAGGAAGAATAATCGTTGATGGTGACAAGACGAATAACCTAATTTTTCAAGTGACGGATGATAAAGGTCAGTCAAGTGGGCAAATTCCAGAATATGTAGACGTTATGCACTTGCCTTATTACCCGGCTAGTCAAGTAGGTAATGTAGGAATCGGCACATCAAATCCTAGCTCTTCTCTCCATATAAATTCTAGTTCAAGTAAAACCGGACTCTTGATAGAAAACACAGGAACAACTTCTGCTAAATTTGTTTTAAACCAAGCAGGATCTGCAAACGGACAAGCTTATTATCTAGTTTCTAGGAATGATGGAAATTTTGTTATTGGAAATGCTTCAAACGGAATTGCTGATCAATTTGTTATAGATTCGTTAGGCAGAGTAGGGATTGGCACAAACAATCCAACACACTCACTTGAAGTTCTTGGTAGTGGCTACGGCGGTGCTCAAGCTTTAAAACTTAAAAGGAACAGAAATAAACCGAACTTTGGTGTCATACTGGATTTTAATTTATTAAATTCAAAAAATGAAGATACAAAGTATGGTAATATAATAGGTTCAATTGCAGACAGCACGGCTGGTGCAGAAAAAGGATTCTTGTCTCTTGGAGTTGCTAATGGTTCTGGGACATGGAGTAACGGTTATACAGAAGAAAGATTAAGAATTGAGACGGACAGAGTAACAGTTAAGAATATTATGAGATTAAAACCTCTATCTGCAGCTCCTGCATCCCCGCTAGAGGGTGATGTTTACATGAACAGCGTTTCACATAAATTAATGGTATATGATGGAACTACATGGCAAGCATGCTGGTAATTTAAATCGAAAAGCTAACAATCTCTTAGCTGGACTAGTTAAGATTTAATTTGACTAAGTTATAGGTCTAAAGGTTCGATAAGATTCTCAAAGACTCTACTCGAAAAAGGACGAAACCTCCAGTGTTTACTGGGGGTTTTGTTGTTTTAGGTTACATATAGGTTACAAGTCTCCTGAAGTTTTATATTCAGTTGGTTATTAGTCGTTTAGTTTGTTGATAATTTTTAATCAACCACATCCGCCTCACAACTCGCCAAAGGAACTCCAGTATCTATTATCCTAATATTAAGGGAGGTATGTTTAGCCTCTTCTGACTCATTATTGACTTCTATAGCTCGTAGCTTAGGAAGAACAAACGCTGATAGCTTTAACATCAGTTCTAATGCCTTCTGAGGGTTCTTTTCAGCGACTTTATCGAGCAACTCTTGTAATCTGCCCATATTGCCTTCCAAAAGCTCTGTAAAAGTCTCTCTAAGCCTTGCTGTTGCTTTGTTAGCTGTACCTTTCTGTCTACCTCCATACTTGATTCCCGTATTGTTTGCCATAACTATTATATACCTACTATAGATATATACCTAATTAGAGGAAAAGGGGCAATTGGACGCATAAAATTATATGTAGTATTTTTGTTTTAATAAAAATGAAATCTATAAGACAATCATATAACTCCAAAGGGTAAGAGATGAAATATCTGATAATCATACTATTCCTAATGCCTCTAACCTCCTATTCTCAAAAGGTGTTCTCAGTTAAGTATTCAAATCAATCTGATGTAAAGGTGTTTGTGGTTGAATATGAAAATCAATGTGATTTAAAGGTATTCAAAGTAGATTATCCTAACCAAAGTGATTTGAAGATATTCTTTGTGAAGTATAAAAATCAGTCAGGTTGGAGAGATAAATCCAAACAACATTTGATGTTTTAGGAAACCATCCTCTTCAACAACCCACCAATACTCTTGGTGTTCATCTCTAATATTTTTCGTTTTTTTATTCGTTTGAACTTATTAAGTGTAATATCTGACTTCCTAAGTGTTGGATAATTCTTGAGATATTCGAGTGAAATCTTTGAGCTTTTGTATATGTATGACGTCAGCAATAAGTGTATTATTCACGGTAGCGGAATAGTTGAATTTTAGTTCACTATTCCGCTTTTTTGTTTGTCCGTTATCCCCCGTCACATTTTGAATGTGCTCCATAAATACATTTTAATTTTGAGTTCGATAAAGTGTTTTTTCTCGAGCCACTATTATTTATGTAAGTTTTATCATTACAAGTTATTTGATTTTTAGTGTAATTCTCCTGTTTAGGGCATTTTCATTTTTACCATTGATATAAGGGTAAGCAGGAATCGACCAACCAAACCCTTTTGTCTCTATTCTTTTCGCATTTATACCAAGATTAACAAAATATTTTTTTACTGCCTCTGCTCGCTTAAGAGACAAGTCTTTATTATAGCTTTCGCGTCCAACCTTATCGGTATGGCCTGCAATTATGATACTCAAATCAGATCTAGATTTTAGTAATTGAAAAACTTGATCTAAATTTTCACCATACATATCTTTATCTACCCTACTGCTCGCTGGGTCAAACAATATGTTTAAATCTATGGAATAGCCTGATTTAATTGGTGTGGCAAAAAATGTATGACCAACAAGAGGCTTTTCTAGGTCTTTGAGCTTTAGTTCAATTGTAAGTTCATTACCAAATTTACATGGTGAAAATGCAATCTCATAATTTAAGTTGATATCTAAAAATACATTTTTAAAAAATTGATCAAATTCATTCTCATGATATATCTTGTACATATTCCCTCCAGCGAAGTATGCAATTTGCCGCAAATAATCATCATCTACATTGCTGCCAAAACCTACTGGTGCAATACTTATATTATTGTCAATGGATTTTCTAATTACATCAGTCAATGTAAGTTGGATTTCATCCGTATTGGAATATCCATCAGTGAGCAGTATAATAAGTTTCGATTCAGATTCTTTATCTTTAGCAATAGTATCAATAGCTTGATTTAAGGCATCTTTAATGGCAGTTGAATTTCCAAATCCTATTAACCCTTTTGGTGGGAGTAATGCCTTTTCGATTTCATCAATTATTTTAGAAGTAATCAAATGAACAATATTACCTTCTCCGTCAAATTTATGAATGGAATAAATATTTTCATTTTTATTGTTTAGCGTATTATTTTTAATTGCATTAAAAATAGCGATTTGAAGTTTATTTGCTCGCTCATCACCCATGGATCCGCTATGATCTAATACAAAGGAATAATGTCTTTTCACCTCTCTTTTTGGAAGTAGCGTATATTTTTTAACAAAACAATTGGCTGAATCTGGAGATATCAATTTGATGTACTCAATATTCTCTCTTCTTACATCATTGATGTATCTCTTGTAGTTATTATCTCCGACCTGAAAGGAAACATAACCTTTATTTGGCGTAATTCTTGGATACATAACATTTAAAGATAATTCAGGAGGCACCTCTTTTTCAATTTGAAGCTTAGTGAAATTAGCCCGAGTTGTGGATGAGATAGCTTTGGTCTCAATATAATTTGGAGGTATTACATGAGATTTAATCGGCTTTTCGTGATTATTAGTAAATGGTTTATAATCACGCTTTTTCCTAAATAAGTCCTTAATTTCTTCACCAATATTGACTGCAAATCGGTCTAGTTCATTTAAACTTCTTCCAACAAAGGTTTCTGAAACATCCTCTGCCTTTTTTACTTGAGCAAACGAACCTAAATTGAGGGATATAAAAAACGCTAATAATATTTTTTTCACTTTTCAAATATATTAATTCCCCAGTATGTTTTTTTTGGGGTCAAAAAATAACAGAATATTACTCGATGTGATTTATCAATTCAACAGATTTGGTTTGACTAGATTCTCAGTTTAAAGATTCGATAACAGTCTAATAGACTCTACAAATACAAAAAGCTTTCACCTTTCGGTGGAGGCTTTTTGTGTTTAATGTGCTCGGTGCAAATCGAAGTTTATCCAGAGGGCAAAACACATCTAGTAGAATTGCTAGTAATTGCAGCTGTCCTACCAAAGATTTCAAAGATGGTGAGTTTGATTCTGGAGTATGCAACAAAAAGTCTTTTCTCTAATGCTACCTTTTGATCATAGATTACTTTGAGTTCTTCTACGTTATCATTTATCGCAATAGCATATTGCTGTCCAACATACTTTTCTGTAGAATCATACTTCCAAGCATGTGATGTTGATCTAGGAATGGATTTGATAAATGCTTTTGGTAACCACTGATTATGAATATAAAGGGCATAAGCAATCTTGACGGTGGAGTGATATGAATTCCTATTTCTCATAGCAAAAGTGTGTTCGGATTACCGTCCTTTGAATAATAGGTACACTTTCTTTCCTTAATGAAACCAAGAAACGTTCCCTGCAAATCTCTGTTTAAACACCCCATTCTTCCTATCTTTACTTGCTCTGAATTGTCAAAATAAAGTGGATTTACTGCGTTGGTGACTTTCTTGTGATATACAAGGACATTAGAATCTGAGGTAAATGATGAGATTAAATATTATATCCCTTAAATTGCGATAAAATTGCACTTAACGAACCTATACTTATCAAAATTTTTTTATGAAAAAATCAATACATCTATTCTTTTTAACGCTATTCTTTTTCATTGCGTCTGTTGGACATG
>JAOKFZ010000041.1 GCA_028247315.1 Bacteroidia bacterium
CATTACAATACTAAAAAGTGAGAGCATTGAAAAATTCCTCAAAGGGTTAATTTAATCAAATACATAAATAATTAATTCTACATTTGACCATCAATCATGTCATCTGAAAAAAAACTATTTCTGCTTGATGCGTACGCACTCATATTTCGCTCGTATTACGCCTTTATAAAAAATCCAAGAATTACCTCTTATGGTCTGAATACCAACGCTATATTTGGTTTTACTACCACTTTACTTGAAGTGCTAGAGAAGTATGATCCCACCCATATTGCCGTATGTTTTGATCACAAATCTGAAAACATACGCAAGCAAGAATACCCGCTCTACAAAGCCAACAGAGATGAGACTCCCGAAGATATAAAACGATCGGAGCCGTTCATTCGCCAAATCATAGATGCCTTCAACATCCCGTTATTAGAAAAACCCGGATACGAAGCAGATGATGTAATTGTAACGCTGGCTACTAGAGCTGAAAAAGAAGGTTTCACTACCTATATGATGACACCAGACAAGGATTTTGGGCAAGCAGTAACCGAAAAGACACTTATGTTCAAGCCTGCTCGTGGCGGCAATCCACCGGAAATAATGGGACCTAAAGAAGTCTGCGAAAAATTTGGACTAGATCGCACTGAACAAATCATAGACTACTTGGGTCTAATGGGTGATGCTGTAGACAATATACCAGGTGTACCCGGAGTAGGTGCCAAAACTGCATCCAAACTACTCAAAGAGTTTGGAAGCATGGACGGCATTTATGAAAATACCGATAAGCTAAAAGGTAAACTACGCGAAAAGATAGAAGACAATAAAGAGCAGGCGTATATGTCCAAGCACCTTGCTACCATTATTACCGATGTTCCCGTAGAATTTAATGAAGCCTCATTGACCAGAGAGGAACCCAACAAGGAAAAAATAAATCAGCTATTCACCGAGCTAGAATTTAGAACACTATCTAAGCGTGTTTTCAAAGAAACGATGAGTGCTCCATCTTCTATTCAAGGAGACCTTTTTGCACCGAGTAGTTCTGCTACTTCTGCATCTCCCGTAATGGCTCAAAAAGAAGAAACCCTAGTTGAATTAAGAACTATAGCTACTACAGACCATGATTACCAATTAATTGACAGTCAGGATAAAAGACAAAAACTGATAGCCCAATTAGAAAAACAAACCTCGTTTTGCTTTGATACAGAGACTACATCGCTAGAAGAAATGGATGCTGAAGTTCTAGGACTAGCAATTGCCTACGAAGAAGGCAATGCGTACTATGTAAGTATGCCTGCAGATTTTGAAGAGACCAAGGCCATACTATGCGAGTTCAACCATTTATTCTCGTCTCCTACCATAGAAAAAGTAGCCCAAAACCTAAAGTATGATCTAAAAGTTCTGTTAAAATACGATATAATGATAGCCGGACCACAGTTTGACACTATGCTGGCTCATTACCTTGTTAATCCAGACGGTAGACATGGAATGGATATTCTTTCTGAGAAATACTTAAATTATAAACCCGTATCTATCACGGAACTCATTGGTAAAAAAGGGAAGAACCAACTCAACTTTAGAGATGTATCCCTTGACAAAGCAACCGAGTATGCTGCCGAAGATGCAGATATCACACTGCAACTGAAAGGTAAGCTGCACCAAGAACTGATAGACAAACAAGTAGCACACCTCATGCAGCGACTTGAAATGCCACTTGTACCCGTACTGTCTGCTATGGAAATGGAAGGTATACGAGTGGACTATACATTTCTTGGCCATTACTCTACTGAGCTAGAAGAAATGTCGGCAGACCTGGAAAAAAGTATCTACGAAATGTCAGGTGCTAACTTCAATATTGCTAGTCCAAAACAGATGGGAGAAGTGCTCTTTGACCATATGAAATTGGATCCCAAAGCTAAAAAGACAAAAACTGGCCAATACAAAACGGATGAGGCTACGCTAACCAAGCTTGCCACTGAACATGAGATAGTTAGCAAAATACTGGACAGCAGAAAAGTAAATAAACTGCGTTCTACGTATGTAGATGCCTTGCCAAAGCTAATTCACCCAAGCACCGGTCGAGTGCATACGAGCTATGCACAAGCCGTAGCAGCTACAGGAAGACTTAGTAGCACAAATCCTAACCTTCAAAACATTCCTATTCGCACCGACTTGGGTAAAGAGATACGAAAAGCATTTGTGCCTAGAGATGAAAATCATACACTACTAGCAGTAGATTATTCTCAAATAGAACTGCGTATAGTAGCATCCGTTGCAGAAGACCCAGGAATGATGGAAGCCTTTCATGCAGGAATAGATATACATACTGCTACAGCAGCCAAAGTGTTTGGAATATCAGTAGCAGATGTTACTAAGGATCAACGGTATAAGGCCAAAAGTGTAAACTTTGGTTTAATATACGGACAAGGTGCATTTGGCCTAGCACAAAACCTTGGGATCAAACGTGGAGAAGCAAAAGAATTGATAGATTCCTACTTCGAGCAATTTGGTGGTGTAAAGACCTACATGGACGATACCATAAAGTACTGTCGTGAGCATGGATATGTGAAAACACTGATGGGTCGCAAGCGATTTATTCCAGACATAAACTCCAGCAACCAGACTGTGGTAGGATTTGCCGAAAGGAATGCTATAAATGCTCCGATACAAGGCAGCGCAGCAGATATGATAAAACTAGCCATGATTAATATTCACAATCGCTTTAGTAAAATGGATATAGGAACCAAAATGCTTCTGCAAGTGCATGATGAATTGCTGTTTGATGTACCCAAAACGGAACTGGAAGAAATAACAATCGTAATAAAAGAAGAAATGGAAAGAGCTATGCCGCTCAAAGTACCCGTAATAGCAGAATCTGGTCACGGAGCAAATTGGTTAGAAGCACATTAATCTGCTAACTTCGCACTACTAAAATGGGCAAAATCTACTTCGCATCCGATTTTCACTTGGGTACCCCTAGTTATGAGGCATCCTTACTTCGTGAGAAAAAAATCGTGCGTTGGCTTGCAGAGATTACGCCAGATTGCGATCAACTGTTCCTACTCGGAGATGTGTTTGATTTTTGGTATGAATACAAGACAGTAGTACCCAAGCATTATATCCGCCTGCTGGGCAAACTTGCTTCTATGACCGATGCAGGAATAAAAATATATTTTTTCAAAGGCAATCACGACATGTGGACCTTTGACTACCTTACTACAGAAATAGGCGTAGAAGTTGTAGACGAGGAATGGGAAGGAGAGATACACGGCAAGCATTTCTTTATACATCACGGCGATGCACTAGGCAAGGGAGAACATGCCTATAAATTTATCCGTAGCATATTCAGAAGTAAGCCTGCTATATGGCTCTTTCATCGGCTACATCCCAACGCTGGAATAGGCCTTGCCAACTACCTCAGCAGAAGCAGCAGAAAAAAGAACGGCGTGAAAGATGAGCTTGACATTCCATTGGAACAAGAGTATCAATACCAATTTGCCATAGACCACAGCCAGACCAGTAATACTCATTTTTATATCTTTGGACACCGTCATAAACCGATAGATATACCAATAGGTATTAAAGCACGTTTAATAAATCTAGGGGATTGGGTAAGCAAATTCACCTATGCTACTTTAGAAGAAGGAAATGTCACATTACATACTTATAACCATTAGTATTTTAGCAAGCACCCTCAGTTTAGCACAAGATACGCTTTCGTTTCCTGCGGTAAAAAACATTACCGCTTTTGCAATTGATGCAAAAGGAAACCAATATGTGTCGGACAATAGCTTAACACTCTATAAGTTTGATGCTGCAGGAAAACGTATAACCAATGTCAATATCAAATCATACGGAGATATTACCAGCATAGATTGTACCAATCCTTTTGAGCTCTATGTCTATTACCAAGACCAAAATATTATTGTATTTTATGATAATATGCTCAACCAGCGTGGAGAACTTAGGCTAAATGATTTATACTTTAATAATGTCGCGTGTATAGCAAGATCCTTTGATAATAATATATGGCTAGTAGATCTGTCTCGATATAAGCTGTTAAAAATCAACAAGAAAGGCGAAGAACTTGCAGAGTCTCCATTCTTAAATAATATCCTCGGTCACACGTTTCATCCTACTAGACTATGGGAAGAAAACAATAACGTTTATATAGTAGATACCAGTAACGGCATTCATCAATTCGATATGTACGCAACTTTTGCCACTACCTACTTTCATCCCGGCATTACAGATGCTTTTAGCCTTGGCGACAGATTTGTACTCAAACAAGGAAGTCGTTTATTTGCCTACCATAAACTTCTACGTAACCCGGTAGAACTTAAGGTTGCCGTGCCATCTGCAGGAATCTTGACCTACAACAAGACTTACGTATACAATTCTGTGGGCAGTTTGCTCATAAAGCAACTGCTTCACTAGTTCATTTTATCCTCAATAAAAAGGTGATATCCTGTTTTGAAGAAGAAGTTTGATCAGAACCTTCCCCTAATAAATCGTATTAAAGTACATTTGCCATCACATTATGCTCGAAACATTAGAGGGAATACACGCACGTTTCATAGAAGTAGAATTACTACTCAGTAGTCCAGAGGTAGCTTCAGATATGAAGAAATTCACAAAGCTAAACAAAGAATATAGTGACTTAAAGAAAATAGTAGAGCACTACTTTGACTATAAAAACATACTGAGCAATCTGGCAGAAGCTAGAGAAATGCTAGAAAGTAAGGATCCTGAGATGAAAGAAATGGCCAAAGATGAGTTTGAGGCATTGAACGGAAAGCAAGGACCATTAGAGGACAAAATAAAAATGCTATTAGTTCCCAAAGATCCGGAGGATGACAAAAATGCCATGGTAGAGATCCGAGCTGGTGCAGGCGGAGACGAGGCAAGCATCTTTGCAGGAGACCTCTATCGTATGTATTCTAAGTTCTTTGATACGCAGGGTTGGAAACACGAGATTATGGATATCACAGAAGGTACAGCTGGTGGATACAAGGAGATTATCGTAAAAGTAGAAGGAAATGAAATTTTTGGAACCCTAAAATTTGAAGCAGGTGTACACCGCGTACAACGCGTTCCTGAGACCGAAACGCAAGGTAGAGTGCATACATCTGCTGCTACTGTTGCAGTTTTGCCAGAAGTAGAAGAAATAGACCTAGTAATAAATCCCGCAGATATCGATATGCAGACATCTCGTTCTGGTGGAGCCGGTGGTCAGAATGTAAATAAGGTGGAGACTAAGGTACAGCTCACGCACAAACCTTCGGGAATAGTAGTGGTCTGCTCACAAGCAAGATCCCAGTTGGCTAATA
>JAOKFZ010000042.1 GCA_028247315.1 Bacteroidia bacterium
GGTTTCTTCTTTTCACGAACCTAAAGATCAAATAACAGTTATTGAATCACTGTTAAATTTATCCGCCAATGTACTATTATCCTTTGTCGGTTCAGGTAAATTATTAAAAAAAACAAAATTATTGGTAAACGAATTGAACTTAAAGAATCAAGTAATATTCTTAGGTTTACGTTCAGATATCCCTCAGCTGCTAAAGTCTGCAGATATTGTAGTGCTCTCTAGCAAATACGAAGGAATGTCACTTTCGAGTATTGAGGGTATGGCAAGTGGCAGACCTTTTGTAGCCAGTGATGTGCCCGGTTTGTCAGATATAGTAGCAGGTGCTGGAGTGCTTTTTCCACAAGGTGACTCCAAGCAACTTTCTATTGAAATAAATCGTCTGTTAGAAAATGAGCAACACTATGTTAATGTGGTGCAACAGTGCCAAGAGAGGGCAGCTTTGTATGATGTCTCTACAATGGTGGATGAACACATAATATTATATAAGTCGGTTTATGAAGGAGAATAAAAGGTTTGTATTGATAGTCCCACTGTACTCTAGTTTTAAGATTTTTTTTGAAGACTTGTGCTTAGAAATGGTAAAAAAAAACTGGGAAGTGACCGTAATTACCAATTTGCCTTCAGATTTCAATTCTCAGGAAACCAGAATTAGTTGTGAACACTTAGAAATACCAAGAAAACTTCAAATATTAAACTATATCAAAGCCTCAAGACAGTTAAAAAAAATCATTAATGACTTGAGCCCTACTTTAATTCACGCTCATTTTCAAGCAGCAGCTCTTGTTACTCGATTATGTAGTTTTAAAAATATTAAACTCCAAACTACAAGTCACGGTTTAATTTATAACATAAAAAAGAGTTGGATTTCACGATACTTATTCAAGCATATAGAACTTTTTATTTACAAAAGATTTGACACTGTATGGGTGTTGAATAAATTGGATTATGATGCATTGAATAAAAAAATAAGCAACGTTCGTCTATACCCTACAAAAGGACTAGGATGTAATATTGAAGATTTTGAACCAAACAACTTTACTGCTAAAGCTGATACAGCGTTGAAAGATATACATCGTATTAATCATACTGATTTTCTGCTCATATTTGTTGGCAGACTGACAAATTTCAAAGGTTTTGATATAGCTGTCAGATCATTTTTTTTACTAAAAAAGAAGTACAAAAACATTAAATTTTTGGTACTAGGAGATCTTGACCCAATTCACCCTTCTGGTTTGACTGAAAATGAACTTGATCAATATAACAACGATTGTAGTATCCTGAAATTGGGGTTTTCAAATGAGGTAAATAAGTTTCTATCGATAGCTGATCTACTTGTTTTTCCAAGTGTAAAAGAAGGAATGCCAGTTAATTTAATGGAAGCTATATCTATGGGAGTTCCATTTATTACTCTAAATTCTAGAGGATGTGCCGATATAGCGGATAATCAGAAATATGGTTCAATCTTAGAACACCAGAGTGTTGCAGATCTTTTACTTGAAATTGAAAAACTTTACTTAAATCCAAAATTGTTAGATGAAATACGAGAAAGACAACTGTCTGATCGGGAATTGTTTGATAGGAAGCATTTTATCAAGTACCAAATAGATGACTATGAGCAGGAAATTTTAATTGTATAGGTAACGTATTTTGAACATAATCTATTTATCTAAATACGCTTCTTACTCACCTTATGGGCTAGAAACAAGGCATTTTTACATATCGAGAGAACTCGTAAAAAGAGGGCATGAGGTCACAGTATACCTCTCTACGTCCAATCATAATCTGGCCCACTTACCAACCAATTTGCGTGACGACTTGGATGGAATCAACGTCTGCTGGATACCGACATTGCAATACAAGAATGCATATGGAGTAAGGAGAATAGCAAGTTGGTTTCACTTTGAATATAGGCTACGAAAAAAGCTACGTGCAGTACAGCTTACACAAGCTGATACCGTAATATGTTCATCACTATCCTTACTCACCATCTGCACTGGAATGCAATTGAAAAAGAAGTGGGGCAGCAAGTTGATATTTGAAGTACGTGATATATGGCCATTGGTGTTAACCCGCCTATCCAATATTTCTAAATTCAATCCAATATATAGAGTACTTAGACATATAGAGGTAAAGGGATATAAAACTGCAGATATCATAGTAGGCACAATGCCTTATCTTAAAAAACACGTAGAAGAAAGTGTAGAGTACAAAAAAAAGGTCTTGTGGATTCCTCACCTGGTCAATAATACTATCGATTATCTGGGTACACATCGCTATGAAACAAAATTGCATCACATCAAAGAAAATGGGGGCGTTATAGTTGGCTACACAGGAAGTATAAATAAGTCGAGTGCCCTTACTTATCTACTGGAGGCAGCAGCTGATTTCTCCCGAAAGGAAAAAAAAATTCATTTTGTGTTCTTGGGTGAAGGACCATCTCTTGTGGAGCTTCAGAATAAATATAACACCCCCAACATCCATTTTTATAATAAAATCCCGCAAAATGAGGTCGTTGCATTTTGTCGAGATTGTGATGTACTGTATGATGGGTATCTGAAAAGTGATTTATATGAATTCGGCAATAGCCGAAATAAGTATGTGGAATATTGCCTAGCAAAAAAACCGATTGTATTGGCTTACAGTGGATTTATCCATTTCGTAGAAGAATATGATTGCGGTAAGGTAGTTTCTCCAGAATCTACTCCAGCACTCATCTCTGGTTTAGAGATGATTTTACAAAAACAAGCGGTTGAATTAAGCAGACTAGGACAAAATGCATATACCTTTGCAAAGAACAATTTGAACCTAGAAAAGCAAGTAGATCATTTTTTAGAAGAGCTGAATAATGTATAAACACTTCGTAAAAAAAATAATGGATGGCTGTATAGCTTTGGTCGCATTTATAGTGCTATTACCGTTATTTTTTCTAACCATCTGTGTCCTTTTTGTTGTCAATCGCGGATCGGTTTTCTTTACACAGTTAAGGCCGGGTTTAAACGGTGAGATATTTCGATTGATAAAATTCAAAACAATGAATGATAGACGAAATAGCAATGGTGAATTATTGCCGGACGCTATTCGTTTAACAACTACAGGGGCATGGGTAAGAAAACTATCGCTCGATGAATTACCACAGCTTATCAATGTTTTAAAAGGTGATATGGCTCTTATTGGCCCACGACCTTTGCTCATAGAGTACTTACCATTGTACAATATAGAGCAGGCTCGCAGACACAATGTGCGACCAGGTATTACAGGTTGGGCACAAGTCAATGGAAGAAATAGTATTTCTTGGGAAGAGAAGTTTAAGTTAGATATTTGGTATGTAGATAATGTGACCGTATTATTAGATATTAAGATTATTTTCAACACGATAATGAAAGTATTTAGAAGAGAGGGGATATCTTCTAATAGCTCGGTAAGTATGGAAAAATTTAGAGGTAGTAAGTCATGATTATTTTTGGAGCAAGTGGACACGGGAAGGTAGTATTATCCGCTAATCGTAAAGAGACAAAGTTCTTTTTTGATGATAATCCGTCGGTTACCCGTTTTAGAAAATTGCCGGTATATGTATACGATGCTAATTTTGAAAAAGAGGAAACACTAGTGGTAGCTATTGGTGACAATAGAATCAGGCAAATTATTGTGCAAAAAATAAAGCACATATTTACCACAGTTATCGCTCAAAGTAGTTTGATTGATACGTCAGTGAATATAGGAGAAGGCAGTCAGCTGTTGCATGGTGTGATCATACAAAGCGATACGCATATAGGTCGACATACCATTGTAAATACCGGTGCTACCATAGATCACGATTGCAGTGTCGGAGATTTTTGTCATATCGCACCGAATGCCACGTTATGCGGTGATGTATCCGTGGGAGAGGGAACACTCATAGGAGCTGGCAGTATAATTATTCCTGGGATTAAAATAGGGAAGTGGTGTACAATAGGAGCTGGAAGCGTAGTACTTAATGATGTGACAGATTATAGCACAGTTGTAGGAAACCCTGGTCGAATAACAGTAGTAAATGAATAATAAAAAAATTTACTTGTCTTCACCTCATATGGGAGGCAATGAGATAAAGTATATAAAGGATGCAATCGATACCAACTGGGTAGCACCATTGGGGCCTAATGTAAATGGATTTGAAGATGAACTAGCTGCCTACAATGGTATTACGCATTGTGCAGCCCTAAGTTCTGGAACAGCGGCCTTGCATTTGGCACTCATACTGTTGGGAGTAGAGCAGGACGATGAAGTACTGTGCAGTACATTTACCTTTTCGGCTACGGTTAATGCTATAGCTTACCAAAAAGCAATTCCTGTGTTTATAGATTCTGAAAAAGAAACATGGAATATGTGTCCTTTAATGCTTGGAAAAGCAATACAAGATAGAATTGCTAAAGGAAAGAAACCTAAAGCTATAATAATTGTGCACCTTTATGGTATGCCCAGTGATATGGATAGATTAATCGCAGTATGTTCAGCGTACGATATACCCATTATAGAAGACAGTGCTGAGGCACTTGGAGCTTCGTATAAAGGCCGGAAAATGGGCACTTTTGGCGTACTAGGTGTCTATTCTTTTAATGGCAACAAGATAATAACTACCTCTGGTGGAGGAGCGTTGGTTTCCAATAATGCTGAGTATATATCCAAAGCAACTTTTTTGGCGACACAGGCTAGAGATGATGCTCCTCACTATGAGCATAGTCATATAGGGTACAACTACCGTATGAGTAATATAGTAGCAGGCATTGGTAGAGGTCAGCTTGAAGTACTAGATAAACATATCCAACAAAGGAGAAGTATGAATTCTTGGTATCAAGAATTATTCGCACCTTATCCATTCATTACGGTATTCTCAGAACCTTCGCAAGATTATTATTCAAACCACTGGCTATCATCTATCACTGTAGGAGAGAACGACAAAGGAATATCACGTGAAGTGATTCGACTCGCTTTAGGAGAAGAGAATATTGAGTGTAGACCACTTTGGAAACCCATGCATCAACAGCCGGTTTTTAAGCATCACCCTGCATACCTCA
>JAOKFZ010000043.1 GCA_028247315.1 Bacteroidia bacterium
GAAACAGACGAAATTATAATGGACGTTTCACTCTTGCCACATGGAATTTATATGCTTGAACTCCATGGTGCAAGTATAACAAGACAGAAATTTTTGAAATAATCTATGCATTGATTACCAAGACAACCTCTTGGTAATCATTCAAATGAACAAAAGAAAATTATTGTTGAAACTATTAAATGTAGAAGTATGACGTTCGGGATATTTACTTCTTGCATCCAAACAAAGAATGTACTTATTCAATTTATGACGTTAGTTGACCTCCTATTTATGTGTAATTTGAAGCAATACAAGAACTAGTATTCGCAAGTTCAAGTAGATCGGGAATAAGCACTTTAACGGACCCGAAATCAAAATGCAATTATTGAGTACCTTCAGGAAGCGACGGTGAGCTAAGGACAAACGAAAAAGCGGAACAGTGAAACTAAATTCAACTATTCCGCTCTGGTAGCCCCTACGGTTTGATTCTCGAACTCTATTACTTGGAACCTAAGTGACCTTTGCAACATATAACATCTCCTGATAGAACAAGAAATTGTTGGTGATGGTAGTGGTTACCAGTATTAAAATGGATTTCCTTAAAACTCTAACATTCCTTAGAGGTCATATAAATTCTCCAAACCACCATCTGATCCGAAAGAAAAAAGAGGAAACAGCAATTGATTTTTATTCTTAATAGGATTAGCCTTTTTAAGTGCTTTATCCATAGTCTTTGAATCACCATTGTACAACGCTATAATCTTATCCAATGATAGATTTATTTTTGACATTAGGTTAATATAATCATGTATTGGGCGGCCGCTAGAAAAGTATCTTTGGTCCATGTAACTTATTTTTAAATCGTTCATTACAACGGAATAAGTGGCGTATAATTGCTTTGTTTTGATTTTGAGATTAAGTTCTTCTATTTTCTTAGTCTTGGATTCAACCTCTTTTGTAATTGACAGTAACTTTTTATTTTCATTTAGGCACTTGTCCAACCAATATTGTGTTCTTTTGAGTAGACTATCTTTCCGATGATCAACGTAATAATATTGTGCTGAAACATTTGACTTACTCCCCAAAAACAAACTTGGATCAAAAGATACAGTTTTAAAATCACGTGTTTCATAACTGGAAGCACTAACATACAGTCCCATTGCCTTTTTAACCGCCGCAAAGTTCAGATATTTTAAATTATTTTTAGCTCCTTCTTGATAAGGTCTATAAAAATCCAAATTCTGAGACCCACTTGAAGATTTTATTTGATTTATTTCCTCTTCGCTCCTAGCCGATATACTTTTTTCTAGTGACCTGACTTCATCCTTACTAATCAATATTTTACTTAGCGAGTCAGCCTTATCAAATGAAATCTTTAATTTTTCATCCAGTCTTTTCAAATCACTTTTTCTGTATCTATAGCCAGGATATCTTTTGATGTAATCTTTTTCCTTAATGTAAGAGTTAAAGGCCTTAAAATATGATCCCGAATTAAATAATTTATCTGCCCTTTCGCAGTTGATTTCCCTAAAGTCAATCTTATTAACTACAATATTGCAACCCCCATGTATAGAATTGTAATCATAAGTTAGATCCCCTTTAATAAACTTGTATAAAAACCAATCGGGACTCATCATATACTTAAAATATGGTTGTATGTATTTAGTTGGTATGTTACCGGAACAAACGGTGTCTAATTCATAACCATCTATTTCAAGCTCTTCCGTGGACTTTCCTCTTAGGTCCAAATATTTTTGGTTTCTTTCGGCATTCAATTCGGGATTTAGAGATGTAGAACCGTCTAGAATTTGCCCACTACCATTCCGACCAATAAAGTCAGTCATAAACTTATTTTTGTAGGTAATCTCGTACGTTTGATTTTTATCTAATAAATTTAATTTCCATGTACCAACGGAGTAACTATCTTCATCATAGCTACCCTTAGCGGTGAAAACACCAACTTCATTGATGTCGACATTCCCTACGACTTTACCATTTACAAAATTCATACTGGCTTTTACAACTTCCTCGGGACGATATTCTCCCCATCCAGTATAATTACTATATTTTCTTGTTTTGTTTTTGGTATAATACGTCCAGTTCCCGTCTGCTAAACCATTTTTATAATTTGAGATCAATGTTATCGTGCCTGTGGCGTGATAATAACCCAAAAAATAATCGTTCATAATAAGCTTATAAGTCCATGTGCCTTGCTTGAGTCCTTTTTCATAATTTCCAGAAATGGTTTGCTTAAGCCCTTTCAGGTCGTCTTTGCCAATTATGCTGTATTTAAAGGGTCCTTGTTTTATATACTCTCTAGTTTGCGGATCTTCATAGTATTTATAAGATGCTGTACCTGGCTGACTTTTTCCGTTGGGGAATGACCCGTTAAAAGTCTTTAATGTTTGTCCATAACTGCCGGCTGACATCATTATGAAAAGTAAACTCATGTAAATCGATTGATTAAATCTTCTTTTTGTCATAGTATTATCTAATTAGTTTTTTGCTGGAGTTTTATATTTTGAAAATAGTCTGGAAAATTATTTTTTAAAACCTCACACGAAGGATCTGAAATGTTTGAAAAGCCTGTACTCAATTTATATATCTTTTTGTTGGGCTGCAATCTAACTGCAAAATTATTTACATTTGGATCATATTTGGACCATAATTAATTACGTATTTTGATAGATATATTAAAAACAGAAATAGAGGAACTTATTGGCAGAAAAATAAATAATAGAGGTGACTGCGAATATTTGTCAAATGCTATTTTCGACTCCATGAGTATTGATATTAGCTTTAACACTCTAAGACGCATTTATGGACTTTTACCTGCAACCAAGCCAAACATAAGTACATTAAATATTTTAGCTGAATTTCTTGGATATAATAATTTCTTCCATTTTTCACAAACATATCATTACAAAGAAAGAATTCAGTTATCAGAGGTCATATACCAAGCTATCAAAGAAAACAATGACGAACAAATCATCAACATTGTAAATAATTCTAAGAATATTCCAAATAACTTTTTGAGTTTAATCATAATCCTGGTAAGAGAATTATTGCATAACGAAAAATATCTTTTGATAGTCAGGATATTCAATTTAAAATCACTTGACTTGAATTCATTTTCATACTTTGAGGTACTCAGAATCGGAAATTCAATTGGTTTGCTACTTCAAGCAAAAACAAAAGTGGATACAATGATCTTTAACAATGAAAAATTCCTAGACTTTGTGTACATGACCTTTGTAGACTATTCAAACCTAAATAATTATTATGGTGATGTATCAGAAATAATTTCAAGTAATAAACACAGAGCAGATATCACTATATTTTCAAAATCAATTCTCGAGTTTAGAAACTTCCTTAATAACAAATCCTTCAATCATATAGACCTAGACATTATTTATAAAAAAAAGCTACATCCTATTTTGAGTGGGCGATTATTAGCCTTAAAATTACTAGCTACAACCTCCTATGAAACTATCGATGTAATAAAAACATACCATACTTCCATTAAAGAAAAAAGCAACTTATTAGACCATTACTTCGAATTATTTACAACTTCAATTTTGCTAAAAAACATAGACTTAATGCGGTTTTTAATACATAACATCTCTATACAAATCAGGTTTTATCATCAAAGGATTCATGTAAATTCCTTTAACTTAATGTGTTTATTTTATTATAAGTTATCCGGAGATTTAGAAAATCAAAATTGCACTACAGATTCCTTCAATTTGTCTGATTGCCTAAGCAGTTACCGAGACTTCATGAATATATTATGGCATACATATCAATTTAGTGCAACAACCGATAATTCAGAAAAAAAGAAAATCAAAAGTACTTACTTGGAATTAAGTGAAGAACTCGCATACCCTTTCTTTTCAGAATCTTTTTTACAGAATTATTTTATTGAATCCCATTTAGATTAAGTTGATTATTGATACTATCAACTAGGAAACCACTTTATCTCCTATTCATAAAAAAAAACAGTATAGTGACCAAAAATTCGACTATTCCGCTCTGGTAGCGTCTATTAGGTTCTTATCTAACTTTTAGACCTCATTCGCAATCGGTATATACACAAGTGTAACCATGTCCATTAGTCATTTGAAACCTTATTATATGTCCCTGTTGATTATACTCGGTGATCGTTCCATAATCGCTTGTCTGAACGTTACCATCCCAGCTGTATTTGGTTTCAGTTAATGGAATCTGGTGTTGTTGTGCTGAAGAACTTACCATTTTACAAAAATTCTCACATCCAGTGTATTCCCACGTGGATATACGTTGACCTTGTATTTGTTTTGTTTTACTGCCGTAATCATTATACTCCGTAATTGTTCCGTCATCACTTGTTTGAATGTTACCGTCCCAAGTATATTTTGTCACAATTCTATCTCCCAAAGTACCTTCTTCTGTTTTCTTAGTTAATTTACAAAAGTTCTCACAATCATCGTATTCAAATGTATAATTATGCCCGTTTTCTTCAATATATCGAGTAATACTGCCGTAATCATTGTACTCAGTAATTGTCCCATCGCCTGTTCGCGTGTTATCCTTCCAAGTATATGTGATTGATGCATGGCCACCAATAAGTTCGGTTCTTTTAGCTAATCTGCAAAAATCCCTTTTCAAGTTTAAAGGTTCTACATTTTGACAAGAACACAGCATTGTTAATATCAAACTTACCGTCACCATTTTATTCATATTGACTGAACACAACCTACTGTAATTTGTTTTCATAAAATTTAATTAACTCAGAATAAATAGTGAACAAAAATTCAACTATGCCGCTCTGGTAGAGCCTGTTAGGCTCTTATCGAATCTTTAGTCTGAGACCCCAGTCTAAAGGCTAGCAATTATTGTTTGATTACCTTTAGGTGCTTTGTGCCTTGCGTAGAAGTTACTTTTATGATGTATACACCCGCTGTATATTCAGATACGTCTAGTCTGTGGGTATGGCTTTCTGTATGGTCCACAGATAGCACGACTACTCCATTGATATCTGTTACCTGT
>JAOKFZ010000044.1 GCA_028247315.1 Bacteroidia bacterium
TCGAGTCCTGGTGGGATCACAACTTTTAGAAAATAAAAATTTTCATAAAGTACGTTAGAAGCCTAATCCCAATTATAGGTTTCTACATATTATACACCTCGGGGTGTAGCGTAGCCCGGTATCGCGCCTGCTTTGGGAGCAGGAGGTCGTAGGTTCGAATCCTGCCACCCCGACTTCATTAAGACCTGGAGTTTTCCAGGTCTTTTTTTATGCCACATTTATCAGTTTTACTTTGGGTGTTTATTTCAAGAACAGTGCACTGCTAGATTGCACACTCATACATAATATTACACCGCCTTATAAAGAAGTGTGTTAATAATTAACAGCATCCCAATTTGAGTCACCAGGAATAACTTACACAAAAAAAGCACCCGTCTTTCGACGGATGCTTCAATAATTTTTGCATTCTCAAGTCCTACACAGACAATAAACTACTAAATCTATCTCTGTGGCCGTACACCAGTACTAATGAAAGTACTAAGAATACTACTGCTCCAATAACATTGGCAGGATCAAAGAATAGATGAATTAATGCTGCATTCAATAGAATTGCAATGAGTACAATTAACGATATGGGAACAAACTTATTTAAAAGTAGCCCTAATCCGCCTAACACTTCAAGAACACCTACGATGCTCATAAAAGGTGAACTCATTAATAGTACCATTAAAACACCCATTTGTTCTGGTACTTCAGTAGGTTGTGGCATGAAATTTAGGAACTTATTCGCTCCGAAAATTACCATCATTAATCCGACTAGAATGCGGATTATCTTGTTGCTTTTTGATTCATATGCTTTTTTTATTAAAATTCAGCACAATGTATGTAAATTCAACGTACGTACATGTAATTTGTTCGTCATGTCTCGTGTAAAGGCTATTTTTTGTTTTCCAAAGCTGCTTTTACAAAGCGAACAAAAAGTGGGTGTGGTGTATCTACGGTACTTTTTAGCTCAGGGTGGTATTGAACGCCAACATACCAGGGGTGTGTAGGTATTTCTACAACCTCTACTAGGCCATTGTCAGGATTCATACCTGTTGCCTTCATACCACTTTTTTCAAAGTCTTTCAGGTACTTGTTGTTAAACTCATAACGGTGTCTATGTCTTTCAGAAATTTGAGCTTTCCCATAAGCGGTAAAGGATTTAGATCCTTTTTCAAGCTTACACTTATACGCTCCAAGTCTCATTGTTCCGCCTTTTTTACTTATCCCTTTTTGACTATCCATAAGGTCTATTACAGGGTCCTTAGTTTTGGTCATCTCACTGCTGTGAGCATTTTTGAGACCAAGTACATTTCGTGCGTACTCTATAACCGCACATTGCATTCCCAAGCATATGCCAAAGAACGGTATGTCGTTTTCTCTCAAATATTGAATGGTATTAATTTTCCCTTCAATTCCTCTGTCCCCAAAACCAGGTGCAACGAGTACACCGTCCATATCTTTGAGTCGGTCTGCTACATTGTCTACATTGACATTCTCTGATGGTAAAAGACACAAGTTTACTTTACACTCATTTACGGCACCAGCATGAATGAATGCCTCGATTATAGATTTGTAAGCATCGGGTAGCTCTACATACTTTCCAACAAGGGCTATATTTACTTCATTTTTAGGATGTTTTAGTTTGAAAAGGAAGTCTTTCCAACTCGACAGGTCTGCTTCTGTGCTTGTTGGTAGTCTTAGTTTTGCTAAAATAACTTTGTCCAACTTCTCCTTTTCCATCATGAGAGGTACATCATAGATGGTTTCTACGTCTATACTTTCTATTACGGCATTCTGATTTACATTACAAAAAAGGGCTATTTTGTTTCTGACCTCTTTGCTTAATTTATGTTCTGTTCTGCAGACTAAAACATCGGGCTGAACTCCTGCTTCCAATAGTTTTTGTACGGAGTGTTGAGTTGGCTTGGTTTTGAGCTCACCAGCTGCTGCTAAGTACGGCACAAGCGTGAGATGAATCACTGCACAGTCATCACTGCCAAGCTTTCTTTTCAATTGACGCACAGATTCTACGTAGGGTAGAGACTCTATATCGCCTACGGTGCCTCCAAGTTCTGTTATCACTATATCATATTCTCCACTGTCTCCCAGGATTTTCATTCTTCGTTGAATTTCATCAGTGACGTGTGGAATGATTTGAACCGTTTTTCCTAGGTACTTTCCTTCACGCTCATTGTCTATAACGGTTTGGTATACGCGACCGGTTGTCACATTATTCGCTTGTGAAGTAGGAACATTTAGGAAACGCTCGTAATGCCCTAAGTCCAAATCTGTTTCTGCTCCATCATCTGTTACGTAGCATTCTCCGTGTTCATACGGATTCATAGTACCTGGATCTACATTAAGGTATGGATCAAATTTTTGAATAGTAACCCTATAACCTCTTTTTTGAAGCAGCTTAGCTAAGGAGGCCGAAATGATTCCTTTTCCCAACGAAGATGCAACTCCGCCGGTGACGAATACGTATTTTGTGTCCATAAATGATAAGTTTTTAGTGTCCAAAAAAGGAAAAAAGCTGCTATGATTTAGCAAAAAGCTCTCCGTTAGTGTACGGTCATCAAAAGTAAGTGAAAGTAGGCTACAAAAGGTGCAACCCTATTTTTTGGATTTCAATATGTTTTCAACAGCTACTAAATCTTCAGGTGTATCTACGCCCAATAATATATTTTCTGTGACCATGGCTGAAATAACAATATGGTTTTGAACCCAACGCAATTGCTCTAGTCTTTCTGCTTCTTCGAGCAAAGAAGGGTCTAGGCTTTTTGTCTCTTCAAAAGCTGTAGCGGTAAACCCATAGATACCAATGTGTTTGAATGCTACTTCTGGTCTAAACTCATCCATATGTGGGATAGGGCTTCTACTGAAATAGCAAATGTCGCAGAATCCTTCATCGAAAGAGGTAGGCACTGCTTTTACAATATTGGGGTTTTTGTAATCTGCCTCATTAATGATAGGTTGTATGAATGTAAGAACATCCACATCTTCTTCTTCAAATAGATCGAGCATTCTATTTATATCTTCCGCCGAGATAAGTGGTTCGTCTCCCTGTACATTAATAATTACATCGTAATCTGTACCGTCAGAAGTAAGTATCTCCATAGCTTCTTCACATCGTTCTGTTCCGTTTTGTGGTTCGTCTGAAGTGAGAATGGCAGAACCATCGAAACCTTCTACAGCATTGATAACTTCTTGACTATCCGTAATTACAAAAACATCTGTAGCATCACTTTTTTCTGCCGCTTCATACACCCATTGTATCATTGGCTTGCCTAGAATGCTGGCTAGTGGTTTATTTGGGAAACGGGTAGATTCTAATCTACAAGGGATGAGTATTACTGATTTCATGCTGATGTATTTATATTATTGGTTATTTGAACAGATTTAGAAAGGTACTTGTCTATACTTCTCTATCCTCGTCCCACTGCTCTAAGTAATCTGCTACTCTACGCACAAACATACCGCCTAAGGCTCCGTCTACAACTCTATGGTCGTAGGAGTGAGATAAGAACATCTTGTGTCTAATACCTATGAGGTCTCCATGCTCCGTCTCTATCACGGCGGGTTTCTTCACGATAGCACCCATTGCCATAATAGCCACTTGCGGTTGATTAATGATGGGAGTACCCAAAACGTTACCAAAGGTGCCTACGTTGGTCACCGTGTACGTGCCACCCTGTATTTCATCTGGTTTTAGTTTGTTGTTTCTGGCTCTGTTCGCTAAATCATTCACTGTTTTGGCTAAACCTGTAAGGTTCATGAAATCAGCATTTTTGATTACGGGTACGATCAAGTTTCCACTCGGTAGTGCTGCTGCCATGCCTATATTGATGTTCTTGTGTTTGATGATAGTGTCACCACTTACAGAGATATTGATTAACGGAAAGTCCTTAATAGCTTTGGTTATTGCTTCTATGAAAATAGGAGTGAACGTGAAATTTTCTCCTTCTCTCGCTTTGAATTCGCCTTTTATTTTATTTCTCCAATTGACCAGATTTGTAACGTCTGCTTCTACAAATGATGTGACGTGCGGAGAGGTTTGCTTACTCATTACCATATGGTCTGCAATAAGTTTACGCATACGATCCATCTCTATTATCTCGTCTCCGGGATTTAAGTTAATAGCAGGAGCAGGCTTAGCTACTGGTACTGGAGTGCTTGGTGTAGGAGTACTCACGGGAGCTTCTGGTGCGGTATTTGTTGCTACGGGAGCTGATGCTCCTCCATTGTTAATAAACGTGAGTATGTCTTTCTTGGTAACTCTGCCTTCTTTTCCAGTACCGGGTATAGTTTCTAGCTGTGGCATAGAGATTCCCTCTGTGCGGGCTATATTCATAACAAGAGGAGAATAGAATCTATTGGCATTCCCATTGCTTATAGCTGGAGCAGTGGCCTCTTCAGCTGCTG
>JAOKFZ010000045.1 GCA_028247315.1 Bacteroidia bacterium
CGTCAGCAATAAGTGTGCTATTCACGGTTAGGATTTAAGAGAGAGGATTTATGGCAATTAAGAAAAGTGCAAGTTTGTTTGCTGACCTACCACAAGCGTCTCGTACCTTGTGTAATTAGTTACCCTATAACTGAATGGTACTTTATTACGCACCTTCTTTCTGTCATATCATTTATTGCTTTAATCCTCCTTGGACAAATAATGGACTATTATATAAAAGACTTATAGTAGCATCATAATATTAGCTAAAATAGATGAAAAGCTAAAAAGTGACCTAAATTTTATCATCGATTCTCTCTTTTGTATGACAAGATTGCTTTGAACTTATTTGAGTGTGATATGTAAATAAACCCACCAAAACAATATGGGAAAGCACCTTTACCTTGCCTCAACCTCAGTACGTGCGTAATGTTATTAGCTGTTAAGCCGGTAAACTCAGTATGCTTCTCGTAATGGATATAACCTAACTCTTTAGCGTTTATAAGCTGCTTATTTATTTGAGATTTGGAAGCTTTAATATAAAATTCTAAATAGCGTGAGGATAGGGGTGGGGTATACTCAAGCTTTACTTTCTGGTATTTAAGGAATTTATGGGATTGATTTATGCCGTCTTTTTTTAGCACCTCCCATTTATTCCTATTTTGTTTTTTAAAAGCTATATATCCAACAGTAGAACCATAAAGGTATGCTGTGAAATTACCCTTGTCTAAATCCTTTAGTGTAAATTCGACTTTACGCGTCTTTTTAAGCTCGTATGCAGTCTTTAAATGATTGTACGAACGGATGTAGTAAGATTGTTTTTTATCTATGCCTAAGAAGCCTATTTCGACAAGTTTATTTAGATGTCTTTTAAATGTCTTATCACTTATGTTTAGGATGCCATTTACCTTTAGAAATGCTTTTTCTTGACTCTCAAAAAAAGCTACATTACTATATGCATATTTCAGTGCTATAAACGTTCGGAAATATGAATTCCAGTTACGGTTTATTACAAGTAAATTTAATAATACTGGGATATGTCCTAAGTGATAGTTCAAGGTTTAAATCATATATCTATTAGCAGCTCTTGATATCTCGTTACAGCTTGCTACTTTTGATTCCTCAAATTGCTCCATTACCTCACTTAGTTTGAAGAAAACCTTCTTCCCGTAAGGTTTATAATATTTGACTTTTCCTTGATGAATTAGCTTATAAACGTACCCTTTTTGAAAGCCAAATAAATCGCTAAATTCTTTGATTGTGATGATGTCTTTTTCTTGGTTATTCATTGCTATAAAGGTAAGATAGTGAGTTTTAGTTTACCTTATTTACCTTCGGGACAATTCAACAAGTGTTCAACATTTAAATTTCATAATAAATTGGTATTAAGCGTTTTATGATTTTGTATTTAGAGTTTATACAGATTATTAAGTAATTTTAGAACTTAAAAAGGGTTTGCTGGTAGTACAATATGGTCGATTTCGTATCTCATTGTTAGTGACAGAAAATATTACCTTCGCTTCTTTATGAAATTATTAATTGGATTCATCCTTATTTGTTTCTCTCTTGTATCAGAGGCACAACAAGTAATCGGTGCAGCAGGAACAACGACAACTACCTCTGGGGGGAGCGTCTCCTACACTGTGGGCGAGATAGCGATACAAACTACTGAGACATCATCTGGAACTGCCTCAGAGGGTGTTCAGCAAGCCTATGAGATTTATAAAGTAGGAGTAACTGAACTGGCATTAGGAAGTTCCATTAATGTATATCCAAACCCAACTAACGGTCAACTCACTTTAAACACCACAAACCTCAATAAAAATTTAGCATATGAATTGTATGATAGTCAGGGTAAGCTAATACAAGAATGTGCCAGCTTCTCAGATGGTCACACCTTATCTATTTCAGAATTTACTAACGCTGTATACTATTTAAAAATATCCAGTGACAATCAACCAATCCAAACATTTAAAATAATAAAGAACTAACGATGAAAAATTTATACCTAATAATCTTCCTATTCATTGGTATTGCTGCTTCAGCACAAGCACCAGACAAAATGAGCTATCAAGCTGTAATAAGAGATGCAAATGGAGCTCTGTTAAAATCACAGAATGTAAATATTCAGTTTACCGTAAATCAGACTTCTGCTTCTGGAACGACAGTATACCAAGAGTACCACACACCAACCACTAATACAAATGGTCTGGTGAGTACCTACATAGGTACAGGAACTGTGAGCTCAGGAGATTTTAGTGCGATTGATTGGTCTAAAGGCCCTTATTTCTTGCAAACTGACATTGACCCGACTGGAGGCACAAACTATATAATAAGCAGCACTACAGAATTTGTAAGTGTCCCTTACGCTCTATATGCAAGTAAAGCTGAGTTTGCAGATAGCTTAATTGGTGGATTAAATTTTGTAGACTTAACTACAAATCAAACGGTTGATGGCGAAAAAATATTTAATAATGATTTGATAGTAAATGGAATTACAGTTGGGACAGCGAGTGGCAGTGATAGTACAAATACAGCAATTGGTTTTGAAGCACTGAGATATAATAGTGGATTTGCTAACACTGCAACTGGTTCTCAGGCTCTCTCCAACAACACCACAGGGCGTTACAACACCGCAAATGGTAAAGATGCCCTTGTTTCCAACACCACAGGTAACTTCAACACCGCAAATGGTTATTCTGCCCTTAGATATAACTTAGGAAATTACAACACCGCAAATGGTTATAAGGCTCTTGAGTTCAACACAACAGCGGTTGCCAACACCGCAAATGGTTCTTCTGCCCTCAGATTTAACACCACAGGGATTTACAACACCGCAACTGGTTCTCAGGCTCTTCAATCTAACACCACAGGAAGTAACAACACCGCGAATGGTACTATTGCCCTTACTATGAATACCACAGGGTCTTACAATACTGCTAATGGTTTTTCTGCCCTTAGATATAACACCACAGGGAATAGTAACACTGCAAATGGTTATTTAGCCCTTAATGACAATACCATAGGGTCTTACAACACCGCAAATGGTTCTCGGGCTCTTCAATACAACACCACAGGGCAATTAAACACCGCAAATGGTTATCAAGCCCTTCAATCCAACACCATAGGTAATGCCAACACCGCAAATGGTTATCAAACCCTTCAGTTCAACACCACAGGTGCTGCCAACACCGCAAACGGTTATAATGCACTTAGATTTAACACCACAGGGAACGGCAACAATGCAAATGGTAATAATGCACTTTTAAGAAATACCGTTGGTTCTTATAATTCGGCACAGGGTACAGATGCCCTTTACAATAACGTTGATGGTAATCACAACACTGCAAATGGTTATCGGGCACTTTACTCAACTAAATTGGATTCTTTTAGTGGAGGTAATAATACAGCAAATGGTTCTCAGGCTCTTTTTAGAAATTCCTATGGGTCTAATAACACCGCAAATGGCTATCTTGCTCTCTCCAACAACACCACAGCGGATAACAACACTGCAAATGGTACATATGCCCTTAGATACAACACCACAGGGGGAGGCAACACCGCAAACGGTATTGGAGCCCTAATGAACAACACCACAGCGAGTTTCAACACCGCAAATGGTAATACTGCACTTAACAGAAATACCACAGGTAGTTACAACACCGCAAATGGTAATAATGCTCTCTTCAACAACACCACAGGAAGTAATAACACTGGGATTGGCTATGGTGCAGATGTCAGCTCTAACAACTTGTCTAACGCCACGGCTTTAGGAAATAATGCTACAGTAAGTGCATCAAACAGAGTAAGAATAGGTAACACATCTGTGAGTAGAATAGGAGGACAAGTAGCTTGGACTAATTTAAGTGATGGACGTATCAAAGAAAACGTACAAGAAGCAGTACCCGGGCTTTCCTTTATCTCACAGCTTAGACCTGTTACCTATACGCTTAACACCAGAAAACAAGATGACATTACGATGCAGGCAATGCCTGATAGTATAAAAGAAAGACGTATGCTATCCGATGCAGATTATCTTGAATCTTCAAGCATAGTGCGTACTGGTTTTATAGCCCAAGAGGTAGAAGCAGCAGCAAAAAAAGTAGGATTTGATTTTGATGGGGTAAGTACTCCTGAGAATGAAACAGATTTATACGGTATTCGCTATGCTGAGTTTGTAGTGCCACTTGTAAAGGCAATGCAAGAACAACAAGAGATGATAGATGGACAAAAAGGAATGATTGATGGTCAGCAAGAAGTGATGCAAGAACAACAGGAAATGATAGACGGTCAACAAGCTATGATTGAGCAGCAAAAAAATGACTTTCAGAAACAACTTCAATTG
>JAOKFZ010000046.1 GCA_028247315.1 Bacteroidia bacterium
TCTACCTCCGTATTTGATTCCAGTATTATTTGCCATAACTATTATTGCCTTTTATAGTAGATACACAAATAGAGGAAATGGGGCAATTGGGGGTGAATATGTTTTTAGAATCAATAGTTCCAAAAATTAATAATAAGAAAACCTAAAATTACTGCTCCAATAACATAAAAAGTTATGACTAATGCCATCAAAATGACAGCTATTGTATGTCGTATCAATCTCTTCCTTGCTACTACCTCATAATCATTAGATGATTCAGTTGTCGCTATTCTATCATAATCTGCGTTTTTATATCTTTTATAGATAGTCATAGCAGCCTGATAGTCTTTTATCATTGATTTGTAGATAGTCATATCAGCCTTAAAGTCTTGTCTATTAAATAATTTTACATAAAAGGGCGTAAAGAGATCGATAAGTCTTGGATGAGGACCTTTGAATCCATCGTGTTTCCGTATCAGAGAATCAGCTTTTTTGTGTTCTGCTTGTATATATTCTAATAAAGCATCATCTGTACTATCAAGCGGTTGACTTTTAATTATTTTAGGAATAATTTGGGAATGCTTTTTTCTCGCACTAATAGTTTCTGCGTTTTCTATTATTTCATTGTTAATTATTTTTGTTACTGAATCATTTTGGCTATTGAAACGCTCATAATATTTTGATTTATTATCTATGTTTTTATTATGATATTTATTAATAGATGATTGTGTTTTTTTAATTTCTGACTTATTTACACGAACCATATGCCCGCCATATCTCGTATTGCAAGATGTTAGACATATTGATAAAATAAAAAGTATATTCTTTATGGTCTTTTGCATACCCCAAATATATGAGTTTAACCCTACGTTTTGTTTAGGGTGCTAAAATTAGGGCAGGGGGCTATCACATTACTATATCCTTTTCACAACTCGCCAAAGGAACTCCAGTATCAATTATATTAATATTTAGTGAGGTATGCTTATCCTCTGGCTCATTATTAACCTCAATAGCTCTTAGTTTAGGTAAAGCAAATTCAGATAGTTTTAAGAGTAATTCTAATGCTTTCTGAGGGTTCTTCTCAGCGACTTTATCGAAGAGTTCTTGTACTCTACTAATGTTGCTCTCTAAAAGCTCTGTAAAAGCCTCTCTAAGCTTTGCTGTTGCTTTGTTGGGTGTTCCTCTTTGTCTACCTCCGTACTTGATTCCCGTATTATTTGCCATAACTATTATATCCTTCTATAGTATATACCTAAATAGAGGAAATTGGGCAATTGGATGGCATTAAAAGTCTTTGCTCGGAATGGTGATATAGCCCTATGATTTACTGTAAGTGGTTTTTTTTATTTAAGTTTGAAACGATGCCAATTTATATAAGATTATCACAACTTATTTTCAAAAAATCGATTGTTGAGCAGAAGTTCCCTGGAGGTGTAGAGAAATTGAAGGCTATGTATAAGTATGACCCAGCGAAACACAGTATTGTAAGTGTGGGTAGTTATCCTACGGGAGAATTCTTTGAGGATAGTGATCTTATAAGTTTTACCGCTATGAACTCTGACGAACTTGATCTTAGTGGTATTGTAGATCACTTTCAATTAGTGACTAATGAGGAAGATGCGATTATTAGTTCAACAGATTTTGTGATATTGGAAAGATATGGAGGTCGGATGTGGGATTGTGATTGGCTAAAGGACAATACTCTATTTATTTGGGACGTAGCAGCAAGTGCAGAAGCTGTAAAAGAACTAAAGAGGCGATGTGCAATGACTATAGATGAATGGACAGAAAACCCAAGTCTTTCTGCTGTTATTTTTTAAAAATGAGCAAAGAAGCACAACATAAAATGGTAAAAAATACCCACTGACCCACGAAATGTATATAAAGATAATGGTTGGATATCTATGTCAGACTGTTAGGAAGCTTTAACATTAGTTCTAATGCCTTCTGAGGGTTCTTTTCTGCGACTTTATCGAAGAGTTCTTGCACTTTCTCATATTATCTTCTAAAAGCTCTGTAAAAGCTTCTCTACCTCCGTACTTGATTCCGGGGTTAACCTTTATCTCACCATGTAAACACCATGATTCACCTTTTTTATCAGATGTGAATCTAAAAACCTCCTCAATATATCAGCCAAAGTCCTCTCTTTAATATCCATAGTTTTGGCTTTATTCCAGACATCACGTCTTTTCAACTCACCTTGAGATTTCATCCAGTTTAGTAATTTATTCTGAGTTTTATTAAGCCTCTTTTTTACTATGCTTATTGTTGAATTACTCAGACGATTTTGTCAAAATGATAATTATTTAAAACGGAAGATCACTCTAATAAGTTAAAAAAAGATCATCATAGTTAGGGTATATTTTCTTTAGAAAGTAAACAAACATTTTTTCACGATCATTGAAAAATTCGTCCCAGCTATAGTTTTTTGTTGGATAGTTAAACATCATTCTTCCTCCTTGACCATGCCTTAAATTCAAAACATCGTGACCAAGTTCATGATAAAGTATGTACCACCTTGTTTGGGGGTTAGCGTTCATCCATGTATCTGGATCTACTTTAATAATAATTTCATTATTATCGTCTATACCATATGAAACTGCAATAGTTCCATTTTGTAATTTTTCAAATGTGCTATTTACTGAATTTGATTCTAATAATCCATTCTGAGCAATTTTTAATCTACTTATGTATGTGCTGTAGTCGGCATTATCCAAATCAGAGCTTACTACTAACCTTCTTGAAAAGTCATTGATATATGAATTTATATCCTCCAGGAAAATACTAATCATTAATTCTAAATCAAAAAATAAATCATCACCATAGGTTTCAATAGATTGACCAGTTGCAGCAAAATGTTGTTTCTCCATTCCATATTGCATGCATTTATTAAAGTCTAGGCAAAATTTAGCCTCCATATTATTCTTTTGGTCAGGTCGTCTATCAGTATTTTCATAGGAAGACCCTATTACATTATTATTTACAACTGCTACATATTCGGATTTATCAGTCCAAGTGAATGATCCTTTTCCGTATTGATTTCCTCTCCATTCATATCCTCCAATATTACATAAGCCATTTAATTTTCCATCTATAGCTGGAAATACAAACCGATCAATAATAGAACCCGCTTTTAATCCATAAAATGGTTCCTTTCTATACGTATAAAAAGTTGCCTGCCATAATACATCATCTGCAATTTCAGTGTAACCACCACTATAAGTCTTAAATCCATTTTTATCTAATACGGTATAATTTTTAAGACTATAATCTTTTGAATAGTTAACTCTATTGCCATTAATAACTTTTGAATAATTGTCATTTTGACAAAAAGCAGGTGAATGTATAGCTAACAAAAAAATATTTATTAGTAGTATTAATTGTAGATTTTTAAAATTCATTTTGAAATGGTTAATAAAATTTTGAAAGATATTCCGTGTACTCATTAAGATTATTAAATGGTTTTCCAGTATCAGGATTAATTGGCTTACGATCTTTAACATCTGAATCATCTAAGAACTGGTAATAATCGTTTGTAGTGTTTCTTATATTCTCTTTAAGTGATCTTCTTTTTACATTCATTGCTAAAGCATCATTTCTAGTTGCATAGAAACCTTTTGTATACTTTTCATGAAAATATATTTTAAACTTAAAAAATTCATCCTTACTCTCAAAAGGTTTAAAATTCCGTGGATTAATAAGTTTTCGTTCTGATTTTTTAACAGTTTCCCCATTGAATATTTCTAGACCTTTGTAGTAATCATTTTTAGTAATTTTGAGTGCTTTATCTAAATTCTTATTTCGTTGCTTTGTTGCTAAATTTGCATTTCTAGCAGCATAATAACCTTGATAACTTTGAGCAATGCTAACTGAATGACAACCCAATATATTAAAAAGGCATAAGGCTAGACTAACAACTATATTTTTCACTATTACAAAACTAGTGATTTTTCTATTGATAGTAATCTGATCAAAACCCAATAGTTTTATTAAGCCTTACTCAAAGAGATTTAGTCTTACCCACTGTCTTTCATCAACCTTGGGTATGATATTTTTAATCTTCCAGTTTGAAAATACACGTGATGTAACACCCAGATCGGATATCTTAAAATGTTCTTGACCGAGTATATCCATGAGCTTATCTCTATTCTCAGGAGATGGATCGGCATAATATTCATCTATTTCTGGGTATTTCATTACTGACAAATATACAAACTAATTAATTAAAATACATATGTGTATTATAATAATATACTTATTAAGCATAAACGTTGAAAATACCCCTGCAACCCAACAAGAATCGAACCTTATGTATATAGGTCCTCGGATTATGTGCTTT
>JAOKFZ010000047.1 GCA_028247315.1 Bacteroidia bacterium
AAAAGATTGTTGTATTTGTGGGTGAGTGTTTGCGCCTACCGTCAAGTCTTCAAGTTCTGCTGGGCTCACAGCGATACCAAGTTGCTCATATTGAGGCTGTATGGTCTTAGCCTGGACAAGGGAGTTCCACGCTTGTGATCTATATTGCTCAGCTATAGTCTCATCTATAGTGATACCGGGGTTGTTTTGAACCAATTGTTGCTTCATCCCCTCGTAGGTGCTGTTAAACTCTTCGTATGAAACAGGGTCCCCGTTTATACTACCTACTGAATTTTCGGTTGATCCAAAAATACTGCTTCCGCTACTTACTAAATCTGTAAGTACAAAAGCAAGCATAGCTGCACCTATTACCAAGAACAGGCAACCTGTCTGGTTTTGGATTCTCTGTAAGACACTTGGTTCTTCTTTGTTGTATTTATCTGACATTCTTTTCGTCGTTAAAAAATAGTGTGCAAATTACGTTGTTTTGAGCTGAAAAGGCAAGGTGAATATATAGAGGATACTTGCCACTACTAAAGCGGGGGTGTGACGCTATCAATCGAGCTTTATTTTACGTTTGTAAACGTTTCGTATCGCAAGGTCTCTTATCCGGTATTTTATACGAGAAATATGGGCTTCAGGCTCGATATATACAGCACCCAATATGTGATCCCAACTGGTGTTCGACCCACGGTATATTGCTTTATAGACGTACCTACTTTTCTTTCCATTTTTTTCTAGATGAATTGTAATTTTAGTTTTATGTGGGTGCTCTACATTAAGAATTACTTGAGCTGTGTCGTTATTTCGAACTATGGCCAGAGTATTATTTATCGCTATTTTACTAAAAACACCGTTGCTAATCGTTGCTTCTGTTACGAGATTTATCTCCGATTTTTGGCTAAGATCGTAGGCGGTATATGCCACAGCAAGTTGATTGTTGTAAACGTCTATATCGAGGTAGTCTCCATAAAACACCTGCTTGCCGGGAAGGGCGGTTACAAATGGTGTTAGTTGCTCGTTATTTACCTTTCCGTCTGTAGTATATGTAGCAAGTGTTATGGTATAAAAAGTGTTTGTAGGGCTGGTCTTAAAATCATAGTAGGCAACATGAACATCCCCGGTGTTTTCATCTATGGCAATATTTGGGAAATACTGATGGGTGTTGGTTTTATCTAAGTTCAGTAGAATGGGATCGCTCCAAGTTTTGCCTAGGTTTTTGCTGACGAGTAGCCATATATCTGCTTGGCCGTTTCGCTCATCTGCCCAGCAGATGTAGAGAGCGTTTCGTTCCTTGTCGGCTACTAAGAATGGCATACCATTGGCCCGCATAATATTGGGCATATCCATGTCCCATCCCTTTACTTGCGTAGCAACAATTCGGTCTGTCCCCCAGGTTTTCCCACCATCACTACTTTGATCAAAGTAAATCTTGCCGTGCCCTGCCCAAGAAGCATACAGGTTTCCTGAAGCGTCTACCGCAGTTGTGGCTCCTTCCAAGGTATTGTCACCATCTTCACAATTTCCTACGGTATCAGAAATCGTAATCGCTGGATTAAAACTATCATTTCCTGAGTCAAGTGCCGCAAAACGTATCCGGGAGTAGTCGTATGGGTCACTACTGCCGTATGTGTCAAACTCTGTCCACGTCACATATATATTGTCTTTGTACTTCAGAGACCAATTGTCAGAACTCAACCAAGGTTTGTCTTGCATTTTGCCCATATTGTAACCAACACCATAGGATTTTTCTTTCCAGGGACGTAAGCTATCTATGCGTTGTACGACTATTCTGTCAAACCAATCTCCGTATTCTTTTTTGGGTGTTTTGGAGAGGTGTGTGTAGTACAAAGAAGACTTTGCCCAATGCAAAACCGGATCGCCATATACCCCTAGAGGTGAGCTCGCTTTTTGCTTGTGAATAGTTCGTTTTGAAGTGTTTATGGTATAAAAATTAGTGATATTAGCAGCAGCGTATAGTAGGCTATCTCCATTTCTAGAAAAGCAAATACTTGGTTCGTTAGGATTGTCAGTATTGTCTATATTGATTTGACTTACTTGTGAAAATGCACTTATTAAACTAGACAGGGTGAAAGTTAGAACAGATATTAATCTCATGGTGTAAAAAAGGACTTGGCTATTGTGCTAAGTCCTATGCAATGTATACTTATCTATCTATTTACCTGATGATTAATATTTTTCTAGTTGCTACCAGCCTACCTTCTCTGGATAATAAGATGAAGTGAGTTCCATTCCGTATGTCTGCAAGATTCACTTTTTCGTTTCGCGATATATTTTGTAACTCTCTGACTACTAATCCCTCGAGGTTTATAATTCTAACATCAATTTTACCGTACATATCATTGCCTAGTTGGATATTTACAACACTTTGAGCTGGGTTCGGGTATATGTTGACAGGTGCAAGTGGTATTGTCTCATTAAGAACGAGGATATAACTATACTCATACTCATCATTGTAATCCACTATTTTAAGTCTATATGTAAATTTTCCGTTATCGGTACTCGGTTGGTTGTCTTTATATATATATGTCCTAATACTCCGAGAGTTGCCTGCTGCACCAACGCTTCCTATGTTTTCAAATTTAGTATCGTTAAGTCGTTCAATCTCGAAGGTACTCGTATTCAATTCTGAGGCTGTTTCCCAGTGCAATAAGCTACGACTCCCTTCACGTTCTCCATAGAATGCTATCAACTCTGCCGGCAGTGGTCCAGCAGAACCCGTCAATCCACCTCCAAATCCTGAGAAACCTGTATTATACGTCGCAGTAACGGCTAATTCTGAGCCATTGTATGTAGAGTCTATAGAAGGACTTGATCCGTATACCGTGTTGGCGACAGTTCCAGAACTGATGGAACTTGGCGATTTTATTTGGTTGAAATTTTTTAGATATTGATTTGTATTGGTTTTCCAAGCGGAAGCTTCTGCGTTCGTAAAATAGGTAGTCATTTGATAAGAGCCACTGGCGTTATTGGTAGTAGGTATTACGGTAATTGTTTTGTCCATTATTTGTTGACTTGCCGCTGTGTTTGTACTAAAGTTTTGTGTTGAGGTGCCCGCATTGTCTACCGTTACCGTGGTAGCACCATAATTGTGTGTGCTCAGATTCTGTATAGTCGCTAAAATCTTATTGTTTGCCGATATAAAGTTAACAGTTTCATTGGGACCTAAATTGGCTGTTGCAGTAGCGTTTAGATCTGTTTCTACAGGTAGACCTATTGCATCATTTGCTGGTCCTGAGAGAGAGAAATTGTCCAATGAAAATCCATCTACTTCATAACCCACAGTTGGATTACCTCCAAGACTCCACCCATCAGCAACTGCGGTAACTACTCTAAAACGAACGTCACTATTGCCTGCCAGTGCCGAAGCATTTACTGTTGCAGAAGTATAGGACGAGCGGCTATGAGACCAACAAATGCCACTAGAGACAATTAAATGGCTGGATGTACTATACCAATTATTAGCGATACAGTAGCATCTAATTTTTGCTGATTTGGTAGAAAGTACAGTAGTGTTAGCAAACAAAAAAAGGCAAAAAGTAAAGCTAGGTTATTTTTACTAATCATTTAGGCGGTAATTATTTGTTCAAATATCGTTTTTTAAGGCATCAATAATCAGATGCCATTGGATTAATCTTTAATTAATTCAACCATGCCTGATATAGGTTCCTGTACGTTTTTACCCAGGTATAGAAGATAAAAATATGTACCACTAGGGAGTATATTTTTTTGCTTCATGTGATTGCCTCTCCAGCATTCTTTTGGATTTGGAGTACTGAAAACCAGCTCTCCCCAGCGGTTGTATATTTTTAGTAGATAATCGCTGCACTTCAAAAAATCGCCATCCATACTAAAGCAATCATTCAAACCGTCTCCATTTGGGGTGAATACGTTGTATAGTTTAATGGTAGGACCTACTTGATTTTCTATAGTTACTCCACGATACGTTTGGTCTGAACACAAGGTGTTTTCATTCACAAGCAGGCTTATGGTGTAGTCTCCTGCTTCGTTGTATTGGTGTTTCGGATTGGCTTCTGTAGAAGAATTTCCATCACCAAAGTCCCAAAGATAGGAAAAGGCTCCTTCAGATTGGTTCTCAATGGTAAACGTATTGTTGCATCCTTCAAAATAAGCTTCGAACTCAGCTATACCTTGATCCAACACCTCAATAGTACGCTCGTAGGTAGATACTA
>JAOKFZ010000048.1 GCA_028247315.1 Bacteroidia bacterium
GTGTTGAGAGAGAAGAGAAGATAACGCCGTAGGGAGATATACGACTAAACTATAGCTGTCTTGCCTCGCTTTTAGCGAGATATTTTTTTTGTCAATCGGGTCAAAGTATGCATTCCTCGGTTTTTAATGCCACTGCTGCCTGTTGGCATAATACGCTGGATCGCTTCTATTAGCTCAGGAATGAGATCCGGATACCTAACAGCTATTCGCTCGCATACGGTCATGCTAAATGCTTTGATGGCTATGGCTTCTTTGGGATCGAGAATGTAAGACATACATGCTTCATAGAGTTCTCCTTCTATCTCTTGCGGTATAGGGCAGGTTTGGTATATGCGAACAACGTTGCGGCGAACGGCAGCTATTTTGGTTTTATCCTGCAACTGTAGGAGTAGGGTTGAGTGATATGGAGCGATAAGCTCTGTCTGCTGCTCGCCAATGTAGCCCAATGCCTAGCTGGTGGTTTGAGATACCCTGCTTGTGCCATTCACAAAGTGATCCATTAACGCTGCAAACAATGCTGGACTATTTCCAATGAAATCGATAATCGCATTGATGGTCTGTTTGTTATCTGGTTTGGTGATGAGTTGATTGAGCATGGTATTGGTCCTAAATATGCAGAAGATAGAATATTTATGACACTGAATCCAAAACATAGGACCCTTATTTTTTTAACGGTCAACTATCACAGCACAAAAAGCTATACGCTGGTATGCATCTTATCCTCGTCTTTACTTCGTTCTATTGCCATTTCTATCAGCTTGGTAATGAGGTCTGCATAGGCTATGCCGCCTGCTTCCCATAGCTTTGGAAACATACTTATATCCGTAAATCCTGGTAGTGTATTTACTTCGTTTACGATGATATCCTTGTTTTTTGTTACGAATACATCTACACGAGCCATTCCCTCACAGTTGAGCACCTTGTAGGTTCGCACTGCTATTTCTCGTATGCGGTTTTGGGTACCTACTTCCAACTCTGCTGGTATTACCGAGACAGATCCGTTGGCATCCGTGTACTTGGCTGTATAGTCATAGAAGGTGTAGTCTTCTTCATTGGTCAGTACTTCGCCTACAGGAGAAGCCTGTACGTCTGTATTGCCCATTACTGCACATTCTATTTCACGGCCTTCAATACTCTGCTCTATGAGTACCTTTCTGTCGTATTGGAGTGCGTTGTCTATAGCCGCATCAAACTCTCGCTTGGTCGTTACCTTGCTTATCCCTATGGATGAGCCCAAGTTGGGTGGTTTAATGTACATAGGCACACCAAGTACTTGTACTGCATGCTCGTAGGTTATTTGGTTGCGTTGAGAGCTATGATAGGCTAAGAATTTACTATTGGCTATACCAGACTCCGTGAGTAGGCGTTTGGCTATTTCCTTGTCTATGCACAGTGCAGACCCCACTATTCCTGGCCCAACAAAGGGTATGTTCATGGTCTTGAGTAAGCCTTGCAAGCTTCCGTCTTCTCCACCTGTGCCATGCACTATAGGAAAGACAGCATCTAATGGTGGCACTTCTGAAAGGGTGTTCATATTCAATAGAACGCCTCTTTTGCCTCCAGGTATTAGGCTCAATCTATTGCCAGATGCGAGTACAATATCTTCCGTATTAAGCTCATCCATTGACTTGCTATACCACGTTCCGTCTTTAGAAATGGCTATTAGGCTAACGGAGTACTTCGTTCTGTCTATTGCCTTTGCAATGTTTCTCGCGGAGCGAATAGATATCTCGTGCTCTGTAGATCTACCGCCGTATATGATGGCTATGTGTTGTACCGACATTGATTAATTCTTTGTGCAAAAATGCACCTAGACAGTCCCATGTTATTCACGCTGACTGTTTATGTGTATCTTTTTAGGACTTTATTCTATCATAAAAGGATTGAGAGTCATCGCCGTAGAGCCATTTTACCACATTGTTTTCCCATATTTCAGCGTGTTGTGTCTTATTGATGAGGTTTTCTGCTAGTGCTAAGTCTAGTAACTTACCGGGGTAACTACTCTGTGCATCACTCTCCATTTCTCCGAGGGGATAGGGGTCGTCTAAACCCATAATAATTTGGTCTGTCGTTTGTTGTCTCTTTAGCATTACCTCAAAACTGATGGTGTCATGCACCAACGTGTCAAAGTAAATATTGGGATGACCTACCGCCTTACGGGGTCTTTCCATTCCCTCAAAAAGATCTGGTCTACCATCAAAACCTTGTGTTCTACGGCCTATATTGATATGATTTAGCTGTCCGCCGTGAGCAAAGCATGTCCGTATGTTGGGGTATTTTTCGTAATACCCATTGAGGGTATAGAAGTGGTAGGAGTCTGCACACTGTGCGAGCATCCATATCAAATGAAACCTCCACGACATATTTTCCAGTTTGATGAATTTCTCGCCATCGTATGGATGTACTTCTATAGCAAGCTTGTATTTATTCGCCAATTCTAAGATAGGTTCGGTTTCTTTATTGAATATGCCTTTCCATTCTCCTGCGGTGTTTAGGTAGTGTGTAGGTAGGCACAATACTTTCATCCCAAGTTTTTCTACACAGCGTTCTATTTCCCATAGAGCACCTTCTACAAAGCCCGCATGTATTACAAATCCTGTTGTGAATTTTGAAGGATTCTCCGCTTGCACTTGTGCATTAAAGTCGTTTTGGAACCGCAGTGCCTGACGCATATCATTTTGCGTTAGGCCATTACCGTAAAGCTGAGATAAATTGAGCACAACTGCGTGGTCTATTTTATTCTCATCCATCCACTCCATTTTTTCGTCCAAGAAAAAGCTCTCTGCCGTGATGGGTCTAGACCAGTTTTTTTGTCGCATAAACTTGCGGTCATCATCTATCCAGAATATTTCCTTCTTTTTCATAAACGAAGGAATTTGCTCAGGATTTGGGAGTAGGTGTGAGTGGCCGTTTATCTTCATATGCTCATTGGTTTTTTGCGAATATACCCCGACGATTTGTTCGGTGCATGACTTGTTCCAAAAATGTGCTTATAATTAGAAAAAATATAAAGTGGCCTAGACCTAGGCGATGTTCTTCCTACGTGTGGCTTCTTTCTCAATAATGTTAGCCACAGAGCGAAAATCGCTACGTATCAGTGTCCAGCGGTTTGGATACCTACCAAAGAGCTCAAACATTTTCTTCGCATGCTTATTCAATGCATCTGTGATACTGGCATTACTCACAGCAGGAGTACAGCAGGCACCAATATGTTTGCCTATTACGTTCAACCCTCTTTGCTGTGCTACTTGGGCCGCAGCCTCGTATCGGTCCAGGAGCTTGTATGTTTTGGCGTACCTGCCTAGATTAAGCTCATCTTCACTCGCATATGCAATCGCTGCTATGGTAGTTTGCAGATTCGTGAGGTGCGTAGGCGTCAGGAGTATTTCAGTTTCTCCTTGAAGTAGAGCCAGGTTTAGCTCTATCTGTACGTGTTTCTCTAGGTTATCTTCCAGTTGATCAAACGGACGATTGTAGTTTTTTAGATCATCTATAAACTCACGACTCATGCGTATTTCTATACCATACTTGTTTTGTAGCTTGTTAACAATCAGTTGGATGAACTGAGATATAGCTACTTCGTAGTTTTGGTTTTGTAGATTAAGCTGACGCTTGGTAACTGATATTTCTTGGTGTACGGCACTATTGCCTTTAGCTATGTTGAGGAGTACTTCTTTATCGCTTTGTTGAATACTGAGTAGTGATTCTATAAATCCACGAATACTTCGCTCAAACTGTTTCTTCTCAGCAGCCAGCAAGTATTTATCTTTAACCATGCCATAAGGCTTGATTTGAACCAAAAGAAAAAGCAATGTTTCTTGTGCATCAATATTTCTTAGCAAGAGAAAATCGCGGTCCAGTTCCATCTCCAAGCTGGTTTGTCCTATTTGTTGCTTTTTGCTAAATGGGGTCTCATGTATGGAGTACCATCCTGTGTTGCTTACATCTAAAAAATGAGGAAGAGTAGAAGGAGTAGGTTTACCGTACTCGCCATCTTGCGTTTGGATATGAAGGGCCTTATTGG
>JAOKFZ010000049.1 GCA_028247315.1 Bacteroidia bacterium
CGATATCGAGTACTACATCCTCAGGTGTAAGTGGATAGAGTTGAGCAATACTTAGCGAGTGTAATACATGGTTGCAATAGAATTCATCCATGTTTTTCCTACTTATTACGTTTATTTTGACATTCCACTCTTCATAAAGTGGCTTTAGTTGTGTCAGTCTCTCTTTTTGAATAGCGGTAAGACTCGGAAAGTATTTTGTAATTAGTTCCATGTTTTTGGTTTTAGGAATGGTTTAGCAAAGCCAAAGAATAAAAGGTATAACGTATATAAGATATCATAGTAGGGTAGGGCATACCCCACTTTGGTATAGCCCAAGCGTTTAGACGGGCCATACATTACGATCCATTGTACAACCCATTTTAGTAGGAGAACTCCCGCTCCCAGATACCACATTTGAGGATAAATGATGAAAAGTGTAATGGCTGCGACGTACACTAAAAGTTGAAAGAGAGAATAAATACCCAAAAGAAATTTAAACTTACTCAAGTATAAGTTACCCGTACTCAAGTGTCTAGTCTTCTGTTTAAGCCAATCTTTTATGCCGCTAGGACCATTGGAATGAGTGAAACTATCTGGATCTAGGCAAACAGCGGTATTCTCAAAGGTAGTCACTTCCTGTACAAATAAATCGTCATCTCCAGACATAATATGCTGGTGGCTTGCAAATCCTTTGTTCTCAAAAAAAAGTGACTTGGTATAGGCCAAGTTTCGACCTACACCCATGTACGGAAAGCCTCTCTTGGCATATCCTAAATACTGTATGGCCGTATGAAAGGTTTCGTAATTGACCATAGATCCTAGCGGTGTATTCCTTACCACTAATGGAGAATTTCCAAGAACGACCTTGTTGGTTTCTAAATGGTGTGCCATACACGCAATCCATCTATTTGTAGTGGGTTTACAATCGGCATCTGTAAAAAGTAGGTTTTCGTACGATGCTGCTTTTATTCCCATTGTTAAAGCAAATTTTTTGCCTTTTTGAAATTTCTCGTCAAGCTCTATCGTCACTATTTTTAGCCTAGGATTGGTTAGTGCTAGTTCTTTCAAGTAGTCCTTGGTTCCATCCCAACTTCCGTCATTTACTAAAACTACCTCAAAATCAGGGTAATCCTGATTCAAGATAGCGGGTAAATTCTTCTCTAAATTAGGGCGTTCATTACGTGCTGCAATTACTACAGATATGGGTTGACTACCGCTTTCAGAAAGACTGTGTTTTTTCAGATTGGTAAAAAAATACACGTAGTAGAAAAACAGTACGAGTAAGGATATACCAGCAATACAGAGTAGCACAATAGCTACGGTAGTTAGTTCTAACGACATTTTTATAGCGTCTAACATTTAGTTGCTTTTTCTGAAACCAAGTGTTGGTATAGCATCTGGAACAGCTTTGTCCTCGTATGTTATAGTAATAATGTCTTGTGCATTGATCGTTTTGATCATCTTTTTGGTGCGTTTTTCAAACGCCAATTCACTCATTCTTAAATGTTGATTTCGGATAGATTCTTCAACAATTTTCCGAATGCTTCTACCGTTACCGAAATACTTATCCTTGTGCGTATACATGTTAGAAATTAGTTTTTCTAAGCTTTTCTTGGCAGAAGAAGCGAGTGTGAATCCAGCATCGCTCAATTGATTTTTAGCAATATTGAGAAGGAGTGTTTCATCAAAATCTTCAAACTCAAACACCTTGTCAAAACGTGATTTTAATCCTGGATTTGATTCGATGAACCGAGCCATGTTATCTGTATACCCAGCTGCTATTACAATAAATTGTCCACGGAAATCCTCCATTCTCTTGAGAATTATTTCAATGGCTTCTTTCCCGTAGTCAGAATTCCCACCTTCAGTGAGAGAGTATGCTTCATCTATGAAGAGTACGCCACCCATAGCTTTGTCAATGATATTACCGGTTTTTATAGCTGTTTGACCAACGTATCCGCCAATCAGCGTTTGTCTGTCACACTCTACAAGGTTTCCTTTTTCCAATATGCCCAATGCCTTATATATCTGAGCTAAGATTCGTGCTACTGTGGTCTTGCCCGTACCAGGATTTCCTGTAAACACAGAGTGTAGACTGAAATTATTTTGCACCTCTTGATCAGTCTCTTTATAGTAGCGTACCAGTTTTACTAGACTTTTTATCTCTTTCTTTACAGATTCAATGCCGATAAGACCGTCTAGTTTAGCAATTGATATTTCTAAGAGCTCTTCATCAATAGGGATGTCTGGGATAACACTCTTTGCATTAACGTTTAGCTTATCTACATCTGCCACTTGCACCAGCGATAGTTCTTCTATGGACAAGTCTGCAGGGTTCTCGTCATTCATTACACGAATCCCTAGATTCAATTTAGACTCTTCTATTAACGATACGATAAGGCGTGCGTTACCAAAAAACTGATCTCTAGAACGGTAAGCATCCACTATTTTTTTGTAAAACATCGCTTCTGCATCTTCAGCAAAGCTTATGGCTTTTTTCTTGCTATGAACGTGTGCAATCTCTAGGAGTTCTTGAGGAGTATAGTCGGGGAAATCATAAATCATTCGAAATCTAGATTTTAATCCAGGGTTAGATTCAATGAACGTATCCATTTCATTCGGATATCCTGCAACTATTATGGCAATATCTTCGCCGTCAGATAATTCTTTTAATAGTATTTCTATAGCCTCTTTGCCAAAATCCTTACTATCATCATCCTTGCGTGCAAGCGAGTATGCTTCATCAATAAATAAGACTCCTCCTTCGGCTTTTTTAATAGCTGCTTTTGTTTTCGGGGCCGTTTGCCCTATGAACTCTGCAACCAAGTCACTTCTATCTACTTCATGTACATGGCCTTTGCTGAGTAATCCTAACTGCTTGTAAATCTTACCGAGCTTACGTGCTATGGTAGTTTTACCTGTGCCTGGATTTCCTTTGAAAACACAATTTAAGTTGATCGTCTCTTCTTCTGTAAGTCCTTTGTCTTTTCTTAATGCTATAAATTCTAGATAATTGGCATACTCACGTATTCTGCTCTTTACGCTGTCGAGTCCAATCAAGTCATCCAATTCGCCGAGTGTCTTTTCTATTTTATTTGCAGTGGTATCACGATCTTCTGTGCGGTTTGGAGCAATTTGGAGCAGTTTTGTTTGCTCTCCTTCTTCTAGCATATATTCCACAAAGTCTTTGCCAATATGAAAGTCTTTTTGCAGTATAAGTTGGTCCATATAAATGATATCCAAATGGTATTTACCCTTTAACCAGCTTCCGGGTTTATCAGCACCCCAACCTACGGTTATTTTATATTCATCATCTTGCTCATATACGAACATGAGTTTACTTATTGAACCTTTCAGTAGATGGGATTCTGTAAGAAAATTGAATACAAATTCACAACTCCAAAAATCAATGTCTCTAACTTTATTGACAGCTGTGATTTCTGCCCAAATATAGCGTGACTCTTGATCGCTAAATTGTTCAAAATATTTACGGTCTTCCTCTTTTATATTTTCAAAGGTGCCTTCATAAAAATGTACAGACTTGATACTAAAGTATGGATTTTCTTTATTTGTTACGATACCTACGTCTTGAATATAAAAATTCTTTTCGGCCACTACAACTCCATCTATTTCCGCTGCCCATGTATAGGTGCCCGGCGTCCAATAACTACTCGTACTGTGCGTTCCCCATCCTTCTCTTACAAAAATGAGGTTAGTATTTTGGGAAATAGTGCGATCGCAATTTAATCTGCAGATTTCATTCTTATTCTGATCCCTGCATACTACTTCTAATTTGAGGTCCCAGTCCTTTTTTTTAAAATTTAGATTAAAAAAAGAAAACTCAGCATATATGTAAGACACGTCGTTTTTATCAAAAACGGAGCGATACTTTTTCTTATTA
>JAOKFZ010000005.1 GCA_028247315.1 Bacteroidia bacterium
TGTTTCATCCATCTTCACGTCGGTACCGTCTTCTTTTTTCATGTGTTTTTTAGGAGCGAATCCTTCTACACCATAAGGAAGAGTCAAAATAATACCTCTGTCGTTGATTTCAGAAATTACACCTTCGTGATCTGAACCTAGGGTGAACACGCTAGCGAAAGTATCCCAAGGATTCTCATCGATTTGCTTGTGTCCTAGACTTAATCTTCTGTTGTCTCTGTCTATTTCCAATACAACTACCTCAAGTTCTTCACCTTTCTTAGTGAATTCTGCTGGGTGCTTTATTTTCTTAGACCAAGATAGGTCAGAAACGTGTACAAGACCGTCTACACCTTCTTCTAGTTCTACGAATAAACCGTAGTTAGTAAGGTTGCGTACGATACCTGTGTGCTTGCTATCCATTGGATATTTTTCTTCAATCTTATCCCAAGGGTCGCTAGTAAGTTGCTTAAGACCAAGAGAAAGCTTATGCTCTTCTTTGTCTATATCAAGTATTACTGCATTTACTTCGTCACCTACTTTAATAAAGTCAGATGGGTTACGTAAGTGCTGAGACCAAGACATCTCAGAAACGTGAATAAGACCTTCTACGCCTGCTTCTATCTCTACAAATGCTCCGTAATCTGCTACAGTTACAACTTTGCCATTAATTTTCTCACCTTCTTTGAGTTCTTTCATGCTATCCCAAGGATGAGCAGTAAGTTGTTTCATACCTAAAGAGATACGTTTTTTCTCATTATCAAACTCAAGAACAGCAACTTGTATTTTCTGATCTAACTCAAGTACATCTTCTGGGTGGTTGATACGACCCCAAGATATGTCTGTAATGTGAAGTAGTCCGTCTAGACCACCGAGGTCTACGAATACACCGAAAGAAGTCATATTCTTCACGATACCTTCCAGTACTTGTCCTACTTCTAATTTTGATATCATTTCTGCTTTTTGAGCTTCAATGTCATCTTCGATAATCGCTTTGTGCGATATCACTACGTTCTTGTAAACTTCATTGATTTTCACAACCTTGAATTCCATAGTTTTACCTACGTATTGGTCGTAATCTCTCACAGGTTTAACATCTATTTGAGATCCTGGGAGGAACGCATCCATTCCCATCACGTCAACTACAAGACCCCCTTTGGTTCTTGATTGGATGTAACCTTTAACGATTTCACCATTCTCCATGATTTTCTGAATTCTTTCCCAAGCACCTTCAGCGATAGCTTTCTTGCGAGAAAGAACAAGTTGTCCTAGAGCATTTTCTGTCTCGTCTACATACACTTCGACTTCATCACCTACTTTTAGGTCTGGAGTATCTCTAAATTCTGTTAACGAGACTAGACCATCAGATTTGAATCCTATGTCTATCACAACATCGTCAGAAGAAATGCTTACTACTCTACCCATAACAAGTGTCTTTTCATCTACTTGCTTAATAGTGTTTGCATACAGGTCCTTCATGTCTTTGTTTTGAGACTCGTCATACGCACCAAATCCAGCTTTATCTTGAGACCAATCAAAGGAATCAGGATTGTGAACAGGTGTTTCAGAAACTTGTGTGTTGTGAGTAGATTCAGTAGCTTCTACCGGAGCATCGTTTGTTGTCGCTTCAACTGTAGCATCCTTGGCTTCAGTAGCGTCATTCAAGATTGAATCTTGATTTTCGTTTGTGTTAATTATCAATGTATCATGTCCTCCTTTACGAAAAAAATGGCTGCAAAAGTACCATTCTTATTAGAATAACAATAACTATACCCTTATTTACGGTGTTCGTTGAACATTTATGACACTTCGAAGGTTGTTTTACTGTGCTAAAAATTGCCTATTCACCCATATACAAGTACGATTTGCCCGCAGGGCATAGATTTCCTATGGATAAATATGAGCTGCTGCCTCAGCAGCTATTGCATGAAGGAACAATTACTGAAGACAATTTTTTTCATCCAGAGCCCATAACGGATGAGCAGATACTGCTCACGCACACTCCAGCATACGTGCACAAACTGAATAATAATCTGCTCAATCGCAAGGAGCAAAGAGCAATTGGATTTCCTGTGCGGCCAGAGCTAATCTCAAGAGGTAAACATATAGCCAATGGTACGCTTCAATGTGCCAGCTATGCTATGCAGTATGGTGTGGCCATGAATATAGCAGGAGGCACACATCATGCATACGCAGATAGGGGAGAAGGGTTTTGTATTTTCAATGATTTTGCTATCACAGCAAATGTGTTGCTGACAGAAGGAAGAGTAAAGCAAATTTTGATTGTAGACTTGGATGTTCATCAAGGGAATGGTAATGCCAAGATATTTGAGAATGACCCACGAGTATTTACCTTTAGTATGCACGGGGCAAAAAACTATCCACTACGTAAGGAGAAAAGTGACCTAGATATAGGCGTGAATGATGGAATAAAAGATGCAGATTATCTAGCACTGCTAAAAGCCCATTTGCCTCGATTGATCAATCAGGTGAAACCTGACCTGATGCTTTACCTAGCGGGAGTAGATATAATAAATACAGACAAGCTGGGCAGGCTAGGAGTAACCAGAGCAGGATGCATGGAGCGAGATCATTTTGTCTTTGAGCAAGCTATGGCAAAGAGTATTCCCGTTGCTGTGAGTATGGGTGGTGGTTATTCTGTTCAGATAAAAGATATCATAGAAGCACACGCCAACACGTTTAGAGTCGCTCAAAGCCTCTATTTCTAGCCGCGACGTCGTTCCAATAATACCATCATCATCAAACCGAGGATTACCCGCTCTTCATCATTATTGTCAATAGTGTCGAGTTTGGTTATTTCAAATTTCCTACCAAAGAAAGAAGATTGCTTTTTTAAACGAACTACTTTTTTGCCGTTCAGATTGGTCACTGCATAGGATGGATTAAAAAAGTATCCGGTAAGCATCCCTAGTATGGGTATTTCTCCCAGTAGATTATCCCATACTTTGACCCAGCCATTTTCTTCTTCTATAGTAAATTGCTCTTTTTGGTGCTGATCTATGATTAGGTATTTTGCTTTCCAGAGTGATCTCCAACCTTTGCGGGCAATTTTACCCAGTTCTCTTCCATCTGCATGGGTAATGCTATAGGCAGCAGACCAATCTATCCAACGATCTGCTTTTATTTTATAGTACAACTCCGTTTTACTTTCGTCGCTAAATATGCTAATGTCTTCTTTTAGTTTGAACAGCTTTTGTTTCACATACACAAGGGTTCGCCCATTTGCATCTACAGCACTAAAATCATTTAATAGTGTACCTATATTAAAGGTTAATTGAATAGGGAATTGCAAGTCTTCCATTTTGTGGTGTAATAATAGTGTTTTTGGTAATCCAAATCAATAGCAGTAACTGACTTGTTAGTGTATTGCGTCCTTTGGTAAGGCTTATTTATTCTTTTATCAATTAAATAGTTGTTTTTTTGATGTTGGAATGGATTGGGTTTATGTTTTAAATGTAATAGGTGTATTTGTATTTGCTATAAGTGGCACGCTTACGGCCATAGACAATGGTTTTGATGTTGTAGGAGCATCTATCATTGCTTTTATCACAGCACTAGGAGGTGGCACATTGCGGGATTTACTTATTGGCAAAACACCCGTAGGTTGGATGCTAGATACGAATTATCTTTGGGTTATTTTAGGAGCATTGTTGGTGTCCTATTTGTTCAAAGAGCATATTCAGAGGTTACGTAAAAGCATGTTTATATTTGATACTATTGGCATAGGTGTTTTTACTATTCTTGGACTTCAAACTACCCTAGAAGTAGGATTGAACCCAGCAGTAGCCATACTTATGGGAGTAGTCTCCGCAGTATTTGGAGGCGTAATACGTGATGTGCTCAGTAATATTGTACCCCTTATTTTTAGGTCCGAAATATACGCCAGTACGTGTGTGGTTGGAGGTCTGGTTTATCTCTTGCTCGAAATGCTGCATGTGCCCTTTACTCTAAATATGCTGTTTTCCATGGCAGTGATATTTGTGATCCGGTACTTTGCTGTCACTCGAAAGTGGAGTTTAAAATTTTGATCATTTACGTAAGAAGCTATTAAGTACATAGTGCACAAGCTCTATTGTTTCCAAAAAAAATGACACATTTGCCCTATGCACAAAAAACTTTTTGCAATCGCATTATTCGCACTACTATCTATTCGTACTATGGCTATCAATTATACCGTAAGTTTTGACAAAGTAAAATCGCATTACGTAACCGTAGCTATTCAGTTTGATGCTGCTGGAAAAGATTTCGTAGATTTCAAAGTTCCCGTATGGACTCCCGGTTCTTACAAAGTAAGAGAGTTTAGTAAAGGGTATGAGAATGTAGAAGCTGGAGAAACTAAAGTGACACGTACAGATAAGAATACGTGGAGAATTGATACAAAGGGTAAGCGTGTGCTTACGTTGAGTTATGACGTTTACTGTTTTGCAATAAGTGCTAGAGAGAGTTATGCTGATGAGAACTATGCGTTTCTTCACAGTGTGTCCGCCTTCGGATACTTAGATGGCTACGAGCAGGAAGAGATTGTGCTCAAAATAGTGCCCTATTCTGGGTGGGAAAATGTAGAAGTGGCTTTACCCCAAAGCAAAGCAGCAGGGTATGTTTTTACATGTAAAAATTATGATTTGCTTGCAGATTCTCCTGTAGCGTTGGGCACGTTTGATGTTACTGAATATATAAGTGGTGGTACTCCTCACAAAGTAGTGATGATAGGTAAAGGAAACTACGACCTAAAGATCATTCAGGAAGATTTTAAAAAAATAAGTGACTCTCAAGTAGCAATGATGGGAGAGCATCCGTCAGATAGGTATATACATTTTATATATAATGTAGGTAACGGTGGCGGAGGTTTAGAGCACCTAAATTGCCAGACAAGTGTAATGCCCCGCTGGAACTATACCAATCCGGGCAGGTACAGAGGTTTCTTGGGACTCATAGCACATGAATATTTTCACTTGTGGAACGTTAAGCGTATACGCCCAATTCAACTCGGACCCTTCAACTATAATACAGAAGTATATACAGATATGCTTTGGATAGCAGAAGGGATTACCTCATACTATGACGATCTTACGCTATATAAAATAGGTAAGATGGATAGGAGAGAGTATCTGGGAGTAATTAGCAGTCAAATTAATAGGTTGGAGAATTCTCCGGGTAAAGATGTGATGAGTCTTGCTCATAGTAGTATGCTAACTTGGATTAAAGCCTACTTGCCCAATGAGGAAAGCATGAATCAAACGGTAAGCTATTACAACAAAGGAATGATAGCTGCAGCGATGCTGGATTTAGAAATCAGAGCCAATTCTAAAAATTGCTTGGATGATGTAATGACTACTTTATACAAGGAATATTATAAAAAACGAGATAGAGGGTTCACGCATACTGAGTTCATAGCAGTGTGTACTAAAGTAGCAGGTAAGGATATGCAGTCATTTTTTGATGATGTGATATTCAGTACTAAACCGCTAGACTATATGGGTATCTTTAATCAGTATGGTCTAGATTTTAAAGATGATAATGCTGATAAAATGATAGTGTGGAGTGGGGTTATTAGCAGGCACAGAGAGGGTGTTACGAAGATCACTAATATATATAGTGGTAGTCCAGCGGTAGAAGCAGGATTAAGTGTAAATGACGAAATTGTAGCCATAAATGGATGGCGAGTAAGTGATAAGCTAGAAACGTATGATGCAAAGTATAGCGTGAAGGATATGGTAGAGATTACGTATGCCAGAGATGGGAAAATGTATACCGCAAATCTGGTATATCTAAATAGTCCAAAAGTGTCGTATCAACTCACTGTGATAGATGAAGAGAATACTCTTCTTAAAAATTGGCTTAAATAGATGCGTTTTTACGTTGTTATTTTGTAAGACGTTGATTAACTTTTGATAACTATTCACTGGTCTATCCAAACTAATTGCTAACAAAACTACCTTTGTTCAAACCTATATAAACGTGTCAGTAATTAATTCACAAAAAGCATATTTGGTACTCGCAGATGGTACCGTTTTCGAAGGTAAAGCTATTGGTAAAATAGGAACTACCTCAGGAGAAATAGCCTTCAATACTGGGATGACCGGATACCAAGAGGTGTTTACCGATCCTTCTTACTTTGGCCAAATAGTTGTTATGACCATGGATCACATAGGAAATTATGGTGCAGCAGAAATGGACGCGGAGTCTGATTCAATAAAAATTTCTGGATTAGTTTGCAAAAACTATTCGCCTATGCACAGTCGTACTATGGCAGATAGTAGCCTAAACGATTATTTTATTGAACATGGGTTTAGTGGGATAAGTGATGTAGATACGCGTGAGATAGTCAAGCATATACGTGATGCAGGAGCGATGAATGCTGTAATAAGTTCTGAGATACTCGATTTGGATGAGCTCAAGAGAATGGTGAAAGAAGTGCCGAGTATGGAAGGCCTAGAGCTAAGTTCTAAAGTATGGAGCAAAAAGGAGTATGAGGTAAATGAGAGTGGAAGTAAAAAGGTAGCACTATTGGATCTAGGTTCTAAGAATAACATAATTGATTGCTTAACGAAGCGAGATTGCCACGTAAAAGTTTTCCCTGGAGACACAAGCTATGCTGAGATGAAAGCCTGGAGTCCAAATGGATTTATGATAAGCAATGGTCCTGGTGATCCAGCGGCTATGCCTTATGCAGTAAAAACGGTACAAGATATTTTAGGGGCCAATGACAAATTGTTTGGTATCTGTCTTGGTAGCCAAATATTGGCACAAGCCGTCGGTATGAAAACTTTTAAGCTAAAGAAAGGACACAGAGGGCAAAATCATCCGGTACAAAACCTGCTGACCGGTAAGAGTGAAATGACATCTCAAAATCACGGTTTTGCAATAGATCCAGAAAGCAATATTGGCAACGCAGAGGTTACACATATTAACTTAAATGACAATACAGTAGAAGGTATCCGCGTGAGAGATAAAAATGCTTTTGCGGTGCAATATCACCCTGAGGCGAGTCCCGGTCCACACGACAGCCGTTATCTCTTTGACGATTTTGTAGAGATGCTTGGCTAGTTTGCTCGGTGACTAACTCATCGCAATAAGATGATAAAATGCTAGTCTGACAGAATCGAGTGCAATAAAAATTGCACAACATCTTTAAAGTGATTACCATTGTAGCTTACTTAAATTTTCACGGAAATTGATGCATTTATTGCAGATAGCATAGCATCACGGTTTATACAAAAATTACAACGCATTCAATATGAGCGAAATATCACACATACACGCAAGACAAATCTTAGACAGTAGAGGAAACCCTACTATAGAAGTAGACGTATTCACAGAAGGCGGAGCCTTTGGTAGAGCAGCAGTACCTAGTGGTGCAAGTACAGGAGTTCACGAGGCAGTAGAGCTTCGAGACGGAGACAAGTCAAATTACCTTGGTAAAAGTGTAATGAAGGCTGTAGCTAACGTAAACACAGAGATTTATGACGAGATAGTAGGAGAAGATGTTTTTGAACAGGTACATATTGATCATAAGATGATTATGATGGACGGTACCGAAAACAAAAGCAAACTAGGTGCAAATGCAATGCTTGCGGTAAGTTTAGCATGTGCTCATGCAGCGGCAGAAGAAAGTGGCCAGCCTTTATATAGATACTTAGGGGGTGTTAATGCTAATGTACTTCCTATTCCCATGATGAATATTATCAATGGAGGTAGTCATGCAGATAACTCAATCGACTTTCAGGAGTTTATGATTATGCCTACGGGAGCAGATTCGTTCTCAGAAGCATTGAAAATGGGTGTTGAGACTTTTCATCACCTCAAAAAAGTCTTAAGCAATAAGGGCTACAGTACAAATGTAGGTGACGAAGGAGGTTTCGCACCAAACATAAAAAGTAACGAAGAGGCTATCGAAACAGTACTTATGGCTATCGAATCTGCAGGTTTCAAACCAGGAGAAGATATGCACATAGCTATGGACGCTGCTACTTCTGAATTTTATAATAAAGAAACAGGACTATATACTTTCAGTAAGTCAGATGGTAGAGAGCTGACTAGCGAAGAAATGGCTCAGTATTGGGCAGATTGGAGTAAAAAATACCCAATTCTTAGTATCGAAGATGGTCTTGACGAAGATGACTGGGCGGGATGGAAATCTCTTACAGAAAAAATAGGAGACAATGTTCAGCTAGTGGGTGACGATTTATTCGTAACAAATGTAAAAAGACTACAAAGAGGTATAGATGAAGGAATAGCTAATTCTATCTTAGTGAAAGTAAACCAAATAGGGACTCTTACCGAGACTATAGATGCTATAAACCTTGCTACGCAAAATGGCTATACGAATATAATCTCTCATAGAAGTGGTGAGACCGAAGATAGCACAATTGCAGATCTTGCAGTAGCTATGAACAGTGGCTTGATAAAAACAGGTTCTGCATCGCGGAGTGATAGAATGGCCAAGTACAATCAACTGCTTAGAATAGAAGAAGAATTGGGCCATACAGCAAAGTATTTGGGAAGAAGCTTCAAATTTTTGTAAGATCTACGAAATAATAGATATAAAAAGCAACCCTCGGGTTGCTTTTTGTATCTATTGGCACGATGAACATTAAATTGTTTTTATTTTTCTGTGGTATTATAGACATACTGCATTTGATTGGACAAAAAATAGATTAGCTTTCGGAGAGGTAAGCCGAGTTGTTAGAGCTTAAAGTCAACCGTCACTATAAGCTACACTCGTTGTTTGTTGTGAAAAACATTGATTTACTCGTAGAAGAGGAACATCTACATTCGCTCACTTATAGAATATGTCACTATTAAAGCGAAAGACTGGTACCAAAAAGGTAAGAAAAGAGGCGATACCCCATAAGGATAATACGCTTACTTATAAGTTAACAGGAGGAGTAATTTTGCTTTTTGCTGTTTTTGTTTTTTTAGCATCGATTAGCTATTTGTTTTCTTGGCGAGCAGATCAAAGTATTCTCAACGCTGGCATCACAGATTTTTTATTCGATTTCAAAGACAAATTACCTGCAAATTTTATGGGTAAATTAGGAGCGTTTTTTGCTCACCTTTTCATTTACAATGGATTTGGGATAGGGGCATTTTTATTCTACCCTATTTTTTTTATTCTAGGCTATAATTTATACTTCAATAAAGTCTTTAAGATACGCCCTAAGACAGTGAGCAAGTTGATTGTGTCAGCTATATGGGTGTCGCTGGTTTGTGCCTTGCTATTTTCTAAAGTATCTCCTTTGCTAAGTGGCTTGCTTGGTTATGGTGTTTTTATGTTTTCTAAGTCACTCATTGGCACTATAGGAATGGTACTTGTACTTGGTCTTGTTACCCTATTCTTCTTGTATGTTGCATTTAGTATTGACGTATTAGAGAGTATTCGAAATAGAAAGGTGCTAAAAACAAAGACCAACGAATCTGAGGGAATAAACGAAGATGATTCACGTGAGTTCGATCCAGAGGAGTCTCTTTTCGCCAAAGACGAAATAGCTTTTGCCGTTGGAGATAAAGCAGAAACACTTGATATAATTGAAGAAGAACTTACCCTTACGGTAGAAGAGCCGATAATAGAAGAAGTGATAATAAATGAACCTACAATGAAGCCTAAAACAGAGGAAAAGGTAGAGGCTGAAAAAGAAGACGATGAAGGGGATGACCTGGAGCTGAAAATAGAAGATACCCCAAAAGAAGAAAAAATAGATAAGGCTAAACAAAAAGAGCACTACGGTATCGATGAGCCGTTTGACCCACGTTTAGACCTTAGGGATTATCAGTTTCCTGAAATAGATTTTCTTAATAAGTATGGTGAAGGAGAAAAGGCTGAAGTAAGCAAGGAAGACTTAGAAAAAAGTAAGAATATGATTGTTCAGACACTGAATAATTATAAAATTGGTATAGCCAGTATAAAGGCTACCATAGGACCTACGGTAACGTTGTTTGAAATAGTGCCAGAGGCGGGAGTGCGTATCTCCAAGATCAAAAACTTAGAAGATGATATAGCTCTTAGTCTTGCTGCATTGGGTATTCGTATCATAGCACCTATACCAGGGAAGGGAACCATTGGTATAGAGGTGCCCAATAAGAAGCCAGAGATTGTAAGTATGTATTCTGCTATCAATAGTGCTAAGTTTCAAAACTCAGACGCTGCATTACCAGTGTGCCTAGGTAAGACAATTTCTAATGAAGTATTTGTTGCCGACCTAGCAAAAATGCCACATCTACTCATGGCTGGAGCGACAGGCCAAGGTAAGTCAGTCGGGTTAAATGCTATAATAATTTCGCTGCTTTACAAAAAACATCCCGCTGAGCTCAAGTTTGTGATGGTAGATCCTAAGAAAGTTGAACTTACCCTTTATCAAACGATAGAACGCCATTACCTGGCTAAACTTCCTGGAGAGGGTGACGCTATTATCACGGATAATAAGCAGGTAATTACCACACTTAATTCATTGTGCGTAGAAATGGATGAACGCTATGCTTTGCTTCAATCTGCACTTGTGCGAAACATAAAGGAGTACAATGTTAAGTTTAAGAAGAGAAAGCTCAACCCTGAGGAAGGACACAAATACTTGCCTTATATTGTAGTGGTTATAGATGAGGTAGCAGATCTAATTATGACTGCGGGTAAAGAAGTAGAACACCCAATTGGCAGAATTGCTCAGTTGGCTAGAGCAATTGGTATTCACTTGATACTGGCAACACAGCGACCTTCGGTTAATATTATTACAGGTACTATCAAAGCAAATTTCCCTGCTCGTATAGCTTTTAGAGTAAGTAGTAAGATAGATAGTCGAACTATACTAGATGGTAATGGTGCAGATCAACTCATTGGTAAAGGAGATATGCTCTACTCTACGGGTAGTGACATGATCCGTCTTCAGTGTCCATTCGTAGATACACCAGAAGTAGACACCATTACCGGTTTTATAGGCAATCAACGAGGTTATCCAGATGCACACCTACTGCCAGAAGTAAGGGAAGAGTCTGATGGAGAGACGAAAGAACTGGACCCAAATGACAGAGATGCTCTTTTTGAGGATGCCGCACGTATAGTGGTGCAACACCAACAAGGAAGCACTAGCTTAATACAACGAAGACTAAAGGTAGGATATAATAGAGCAGGTCGCTTGATAGATCAATTAGAAGCATCTAATATTGTAGGCCCGTTTGAGGGTAGTAAGGCTCGTCAAGTTCTGCTTCCAGATGAATACGCTTTGGAACAGTTCTTGAATAACTTACACTAGAACATAAAAAATACAATGAAAAAAATAGTACTATCATTAAGCGTCTTAGTGTTGATTTTGGTTTCGCCAGTTACATCTATGTCTCAATCGCAAGATAACCAAAGCAAGGCTTTGCTTAATAGACTAAGCAAAACGTATAAGACGTATAAGTCTGTAAAAGCACAGTTTTCTGTGAGTATCAGAAATAAGCAAACAAGTACAAGCGTGAAGCAGAGCGGAACACTCTATCAAAAAGGAAAAAAATTTAGGGTAAACATGTCGGGTCAAGAGATATTATGTGATGGTAAACTCATCTGGACATATTTAGAAGATGCCAATGAAGTTCAAATTTCTAAGTTTAATGCGAAGGAAATGGATATTAATCCGTCGGAGATTTTTACAATTTATGAAAAGGGCTTTATGCATAAATATGCAGGTCAAGTAACCAAGGGTACCAAGACGCTAGATGTAGTAGAATTAATACCTACGGACAAGAACAAAGGATATTTTAAGGTGAAACTAGGCATAGATAAACTGGCAAATAAGGTAAAAGAGATGTCTGTTTACAGTAAAAATGGTCTTGTAACCACCTATGTCATTACCAAGTTTGAACCCAATGTAAATGTGAATGACAGTTATTTTAAGTTCAATGCAAAGGACAAGCCTGGCGTTATCGAGATAGATTTGAGATAGTGGGTAAAATGAATCGTTACGTAACATTAACGCTGTTTATTTCAGCGTTTTTTTTTGCATGTGTTTCACCAAAGAAAAGTGAAGAGGGCAGAAATAATAAAAAATGGTATATAAGTGTAGAAGAAACAGCCTGTTTTGGTAGCTGCCCTATATACAAGATTGTTTTAGACGGTAGTGGTCGTGCACGTATGTATGGTAAACGATTTGTAGAACCTCTTGGTGTGTCTACTGCTACAGTTTCAAACACTTTGTTGGCCTCACTAGTAAACAGTACTGCTACAGCTAAATGGGGAAATTATGAGGAGGCGTACATAAGTGGTTACTCTGACTGGCCAAGTACGATAGTCTGTTACTCCATCATTCCTGGAGATACATTTACAGTAACATTTCAGAATAGATTGGCCCCTGCTCCAATAACTCAACTTGCAGACAGTCTGATTTCTTTAAGGAAGAGAGCCGGTTGGATTTCTCAAACGATAGACTAGCTATCAATGAAGTTCTTATCTAAAGCTTCGTAGATAGAGTTATTACTGATGTATTCCGGTACAATAGACTTCATGGTTTTTACCAAATGCCTATTTTTAAGGGTATCTTTTTGTTTGTACAATCCTGCTATTAGGTCATTTACTTCCAAGTAGTTGTACTGAGGCATCTTAGCAACCATTATCTTAGGATTGTGTGTGCCTATTGTGTTTTCCTTATCGTTGAGGAGTTCTTCTTTTAGTTTCTCTCCTGGCCTGAGTCCAGTAAATTTTATGTGTATATCCTTTCCTTCTTCGAAACCAGAAAGACGTATCATTTTACGAGCAAGATCAACTATTTTAACTGACTCACCCATATCGAAAATGTAAATTTCCCCGCCATGTCCCATGACGCCAGCTTCGAGTACCAATTGACAAGCTTCTGGTATGGTCATGAAAAAACGTGTGACTTCTGGGTGCGTCACGGTGAGTGGACCTCCGTTTTCTATCTGCTTTTTGAAAAGAGGTATAACTGACCCATTGCTGCCTAGTACATTGCCAAAACGTGTAGTAACAAAAAGAGTATGCTTGTCTGATTCTAAGTGTAGCTTAGCATTAAGAGATTGAACATATATTTCGGCAATACGTTTACTTGCACCCATTATATTCGTTGGATTCACTGCTTTGTCCGTACTTACAAATACGAATTTTTTAGCTCCGTATTCTACTGCTAGGTTAGCAACATTTTGTGTTCCGAATACATTGGTATTAATGGCTTCATACGGATTCTCCTCCATAAGTGGTACGTGCTTATAAGCTGCGGCATGAAAAACATAGGCAGGTTGAAAATGTTTAAATACTTTCGTTAAACGAGCAGTGTTGCACACATCAGCAAGTACTATTTCCAAATTGGTGCTTCCGTTTAGCTCATTTTCTATCTCATATAGAGGCGTTTCTGCTTGGTCAAGTAGTACTAGTAGCTTAGGTCCGAAGGAGAGACATTGTCTTGCAATTTCACTGCCGATAGATCCCGCTGCTCCTGTGATGAGGATTACCTGACCTTTTAACTCTTTATTAATATTTGTCTTACTGAGTTTGATTGGCTCTCGTTCGAGTAAGTCTTGTATTCTTACAACTTTTATGCTTTGCGGATTAAATTCTCCATTAATCCAAGCACTTACTGGCGGAATAGTCTTCACGACAATATTGTGTTGTAAACATTTTTCTATAATCCTCTTCTTACGAATTACCCCTATCTCATTTATTGCTATTACCAACTCTATATTTACCTTGTCTGTTATAAATTTTTCAAAATCAATGCTAGAAGCATAAATTTTCACACCTTCCACAGACTTTCCTCGTATACTTGGATTGTCATCTAAAAAAGCAACTACCTTCCTGCCATACTTAGTGTTTCGCTCAAAAGAACGCTTTGCAATAATGCCTGCTTCTCCTGCCCCATAGATTATGACTGATTTTTGTATCAAATTAGCGTTGAAGGGTGCGTATTGGGTATAAAGCAACTTAAAGGAAATTCTAAAGGCCGACAGTAAAAAAATCAATATAAATGCATCGATAATGATAACGGATGGTTTTATTATCTGATTGCTAGTGGACGTAAAATAGATGCCTTCCATGGCTAGAATAATAAGCGTGCTGACTGAGACTGCAAAAAATATACGAACAGCGTCTTGAGTACTTGTATATTTAATAATACCTGTATATGATTTTGTCACAATAAAAGCAAGTAATCTTATGGTCACCACAGCAAATAGGGGTATTAAGTAGTCCGAGATAGTAAAATCTACAAAAGTGACTACATCTGTAATGAGGGATGCTACTCCGAACGAGAATGTGGCTAAAAGTAGATCGATAATCAACACGACCCAACGAGGTGTGTTGTTATGTGCTACTCGTTTTATTTGATTTAGCATAGTATTCCTAGGTGAGTGCGAAAATAAGTATTTATGCTTGGACTCCTTTATGTGATGGTCTTATTAGTGTAATAATTAGTCGTTTTACGCTTTTCTTAATTTTGCAAATTTGAGGACTAGGGTCTTCTCACCGTATTCATCAAATGCTATCGTTGCCTTTTTGTTTCCTACGTCACCTTCTATTTTGGTTACTTGACCAACACCGAAACGTTGATGCTCCACCTGCATGCCTTCTGAGATATCATCCATAGGTTCGGCAACAAAATCAGAAATAGCAGGCGGCCTATTGATCCTTGGTTGATTTTGCTTTGCAATGGTTCTGCGTAACCCTCCTCCTTCTAGATTCGGAGATATTGTTTTTCGCAGTGCGTTGCCTATTGTCTGTTTTGACCGAGTAGCGGTACGACGCTCCATCCGTAAAAAGCTATTGTCTATTTCATCAATAAATCTACTTGGCTCACATGGCAGGAGACTGCCAAATCTAAAACGAGAGGTTGCAAATGATAAAGTTAAATCATCTTCTGCCCGAGTGATAGCAACATAAAATAAACGTCGTTCTTCTTCTAGGTCACTTCTGCTACCTAGGGACATTTGTGATGGGAACAGATTCTCTTCTAATCCAGATACAAAGACATTTTTATACTCTAAACCTTTACTTTGATGTATTGTCATCAGTGAGACAGTATCATTATCATCATCTTGCTTGTCGGCATCAGTCAAAAGAGCAATGTCTTGCAGATAATTCCCCAATGTCTTTTCCATTTCGTTGGTATCGTCCTCGGTAAATTCTTTGATACCATTCAGCAGTTCTACTACGTTTTCATACTTGCTTATTCCCTCAATGGTTTTATCCTCATTTAGCATTTTGAGGAGCTGAGTAGATCGAGATACATGCATTGCTATATCGTATGCACTAGTTGTTTCATTCATAACAATGAAACTCTGCACCATCGTTACAAAATCTCTAAATTTAGGGATTGCATTTTTCAACTGTGGATATAGGTGGGCATTGCAGATGACTTCCCATAGACTCTTATCTTCTTGTGAGGCTGTTACGGTCACTCGCTCAAGGGAGGTCTTGCCTATGCCCCTAGCGGGATAGTTGATTACCCTCTTCAGTGCTTGCTCATCGTTTTGGTTGATAACCAGTCTTAGATAAGAGATGATATCTTTAATCTCTTTACGCTGATAAAAACTTGTGCCACCATAAATACGGTAAGCTATATTGAGTTTTCTGAGGGCTTCCTCCAAACTACGTGATTGGCTATTGGTCCTATAAAGAATAGCAAAATCACTATTCATTTTCTGCTCTGTCATCTTTGTCTCAAAGATGTTTTGAGCTATTAGCTTGCCTTCTTCATTGTCTGTTACAGCTCGTATTACCTTTATCTTATTCCCTTCCTCGTTGGCCGTCCATACCTTTTTCTCTAGTTGATCCTTGTTTCTTGCTATGACGCTATTGGCGGCACTTACTATGGTATCACTAGAACGATAATTTTGCTCAAGTTTAAAAACGTTGAGATCAGGATAATCCTTTTCAAAGTTCAATATATTTTTGATCGTAGCCCCTCGGAATGAGTATATGCTTTGGGCATCATCTCCCACAACACAAATATTCTCAAATACACTCGCTAGTTTTTTTACAATCATGTACTGGCAGTGGTTCGTGTCTTGGTACTCATCTACCATTACATATTTAAACTTGTGCTGGTACTTGTTCAAGACATCGGGGAAATTATTGAGCAGCTTGAATGTATTGAGCAATAAGTCGTCAAAATCCATAGCTCCAGCTTTAAAACATCGTTTGGCATATTCCAGGTAAATAGCGTGTATTTTGCCTCTTCCGGTTGTTTCATCGTATGCTACTAGTTCTCCTTGTTTATGGTAAACATGAGCCTGTATAAGGTTGTTTTTTGCACTGCTTATTCTGGAGAGGACATAATTGGCTTTGTATACCTTGTCATCCAAGTTCATCTCCTTTACGATAGCCTTAATGAGACTTTTACTATCATCAGAGTCATAGATGGTGAAGTTGCGTGGGTATCCTATTTTTTCACCTTCTATACGGAGTATTTTGGCAAAAACAGAGTGAAATGTACCCATCCATATATTTCGAGCTTCAGGACCTACAACCGACTCTATTCTATTTCTCATCTCTTTGGCTGCCTTATTGGTAAAGGTGAGCGAGAGTATGTTGAACGCGTCTATCCCGGTGTGTATGAGGTGGGCTATGCGGTAGGTGAGCACTCTAGTTTTGCCAGACCCCGCTCCAGCTATAATCATAACGGGTCCTGTGGTTTGTAATACAGCGGCTTTTTGTTCTAGATTTAAAGAATCTAAGTAAGGTGCGTTATTCATTGTTTAGTTGGGTCTATTACGTTACAGGCGATGCGAAAATCGTAATATATGGCGGGTAGTTTATGCGTCTTAACAAACATTTTTTCACAACTTAGTAAGTTTTTATACCATTGTACTAAAATATGAAAGTAATCACTACCGATATAGAAGGATTATTAATTATCGAGCCTACGGTTTATGGTGATGAGCGGGGTTATTTTTATGAGAGCTTCCGTTCTGATGTGCTACAAGATTTTGACCCGAAGCTTGATTTTGTGCAAGACAATCAGTCATACAGTCACAAGGGAATCCTTAGAGGGTTGCACTTTCAGAAGGATCCATATGCTCAGGGTAAACTTGTGCGAGTAATACACGGTGCGGTGCTGGATGTAGCTGTGGATATACGCAAAGCGTCTAAGACATACGGGAAACATGTAAGTGTACGATTGGATGGAGATAGCAAGCGTATGCTCTATGTACCACATGGGTTTGCACACGGATTTGTAACGTTAGAAGACAATACGCTCTTTTTGTATAAGTGCACCAACTACTATCACAAGAAGTCAGAAGGTTCTGTGAAATGGGATTCGCCAGCACTGGGTATCGACTGGGGTATTGAAAACCCCGTTCTATCGTCAAAAGATTTGGATGCCCCTATGTTTTCGGACTTTATTTCGCCGTTTTAAGGATGAATGTAGAAAGAAGGTTTTCTCATCAAATTTTGAGTAATATACTCATGATGGTTTTGTATACGCGTTCGTAATCCAACTTTCCTTTTTTTCTTCCTTCAAGAAGAAAAAGGGATTACTCTGCACACATCACTTTTTACCCAAAGCAATGCATAGCTTAGCCAAGATGTGTCATCTGACATTAGGTGATGACTGTCATATAGCACGACCGGGAAGTCATCCGTACCAATTGAAAATTGGCTTTTATGCGGCCTTACCGTACCTTCAGGAGACTTCTCGTTTGCTGTACAAAGCCATTCTGATATCTACAGTAGTATGTTCCACTGGGTAATTGTGAAGCATCGAATAATACCTCATGATTCCCTTTGGGTATATCAGAACGAACAAGCTGTTGCACTTCACGGCCTTGCGTGTCTATTACTGTGATATTTACTGCCCCTCCATCTGAAAAATATTTCACAGTAGTTTGTACACCAAATGGGTTTGGATAGTTGGTAATGTATGCTTCTCCAGCATGTTGTCTCTTTATTCTGTCAGCGGATGCCGTAGTGCAAGCGTCTTGCAGTAAGTCCATCTTTTCAAAATCGTGAAGAAGTACACTGTCGGATGTAGTTTTATCTAAACAAAACCAATCTTGTAAGATGGTACTATAGATATCCCTAAAATCAGTTTGCATCTCTAGATTATCTCTTGCAGTAGCACCTTCGGGTATAGTAGGATTAGTGCCAGTCATACCTCCTTTTACTTTGCTGCCAAACATGAAGAGTGGAGCAGAACTTCCGTGGTCTGTGCCAGTACTCGCATTACTAATTATTCTACGGCCAAATTCACTGAATGTCATACCTAAAACTTTATGGTCAATTTTTAGTTTTTCAATATCATCTTGAAAAGCGTTTATCGCCTCAGAGACAGTCTCTAGAAGAAAAGCATGATTCCCTGTTTCATTGCTATCTACAGGATCTACTTGATTTGCGTGTGTGTCAAAACCGCCAAGTGATACAACGTATACACGGGTTTTAAGTCCTCCAGCTATAAGTTGAGCAACTATTTTAAGTTGGTCCGCTAGTCGATTACCTTCAGGGTAAAGTTCAGATAGGTTATCTGCTTTTTCTGCGGCAGATTTTACTTTCACACTGTACTCGTTGGTTTGCCTTGCAACAGTACGTACGTATTCTAGTTCTTTTCCGGCCCATGAGTCGGGAGCATCAGGATAGTTTCCAGTAAGCAACTGGTAGTAGTTATCTGGATTGCTGATTGCAAAGCCCATGTTCACTGCAACCCCTTGGCATACTTGTGATACGACACTTCCTATTTGTATAGCGAGCGGATCTTCCATATCGTCATTAGGGAATCCATTAGGGTAGTTTGGCCATTCTTCGCTTAAGTACCTTCCTATCCAACCACTTTCTAGAAGTTCATCAGAATTAGCTCCAGTCATCCATATATCTGTACTTCTGAAATGGGAGTAGTTTTGATTTGGATATCCTACCGATTGCATAATACGCAACTTACCCTCACTATACATATCCTTCATTTTAGACATGCTGGGGTGTATGCCTGTACCTTCTAGTCCTTCCAGAGGAAGTACTTTGTTTTCTGGTATAAAAACGTCAGGCCTAGCAGTTGTAAGGTTTGCATATTGGTCTAATGGGATTAGAGTATTGAGTCCGTCATTACCTCCATTTAGTTGCACAAGTACTAATACATTATCTGTAGCGGTAAAATCTTCATTTTCCGCACCCATTAATTTTCCATAGGCTCTAATCGGTTGACCATTCATTGCAAATGGCAACAAAGACATAGGAGCTACTCGTTTTAAAAAATCTCTTCTTTTCATATGGTTTTGGGTTTACGAGAGTTGGTACTCACCGAGGTTCATTAAGTATTTAAGTAAGAATAAAATACGTTGTGATACAACGGTCTTTTTAGTCTCGTTGGTCTTATCATTGATATATGCTGTCCAGGCATCGCTCCAGTAATGGTCTTTAATCTGTCCTGATAGAAGTATAGTTTTCATATACGCTTTTTGATTTTCTTCTGCTGGTAGTGTATGCAGCAACTCCAATAGTTCATCAATAAACGCTGAAGGGTCTGCCACTGAACTAAATGATTCCGCGAAATTCACAGCATCAATTTTAAGACTATAACCCGTGTAGTTGTAACCATAAGTGGTTAATATGTCTGTTATTCTATTTCTCTTGGGTAGTGTGTCGCTATTTATCCATAGCTCATGATATTGCGGTATTTGATAGTAAGCTGGCCATCCCGCAACACTTGGCGGATCTCCAAGCTCTTGTTGTAAGAGGGTAGAGAATGAAGCAAAGTTTCCCCAAGCATTATATTGATTCACAAAGTCTGTACTCTCGGGTAATGGTAAGTTGAAAGTACGGCAAAGACCGTGAGTAAATGACGCTGGATTTTTTATTAAAGCTCCACGATTAGCGATATCAAAGAAGTGCTCACTCTTAAATAGAGCTTCTAAAACGGGTTTAATCTCATAATTACCATTTCTAAAAATAGTTGCCAATGGAGTTATTACATTTATTTCGGTGGCTTCGTCAATGTCATAATATACAAACCATCGGTAGAGTTTTCTTACAATATGTTTTGCTACCTCATTTTGAGCCATTATCATGTCGAGCATAGCGTCTAGCTCTTGTTCTCCGCCTGTAGCTCCTGTTTGTCCAGTTATAACTGTGTTGTTATAAAAACTTGAGAATTGTTTATCCGTTGTGTCGTGTCTGTTTTCTTGGAAATAGACATTGCCATTTTGTTTGTTTAATCTCCAGCCGGTAAGCACTTTAGCTCCCGTTATCACATCACTTTCTGTGTAATTACTATCAGGGCCTTTCCCCAAGGTAAACAACTCTTGTAACTCACGAGAATAATTCTCGTCTGGAGCGGTGCTCGTATTTCTCTCTCCGTTCAAGAAAATAAGCATAGCAGGATCTAATGTCATATCTTTCAAAAGAGTCTTAAAATTTTTCAGACAATTTTTTCTGAGAGTAGCATTGTTTTGGTATCCAAAATTCCCCCAGCTAATTACATCTGCTTGTGTAGAGAAGTGATTGTGCCAAAAGAGGACCATTTGCTCACGAATACTCCGATCTTGATTAATAATCTGACCAGACCACCACATTTTGTAAGAACGCATACGCTGGTTATTCAACTGACCATTGTAGTCGTTTACCCAGGTGCTTCCAGCAGGGATGTTTGGGTCTGGTGCTCTATCATTGTAGTTGTTGATCGGAGGAGCCGGTGGAGTGTAGTCTATCGTAAGAATATTATCTACCGCCTGTGACAGAAACATTCCTTTAAAGAAAGTGACATCATCTTTTACCACACCAAAGTGTACCCTTCTTAGTAGATGGAGTACAGCTGCTTTGTCCCACGGGCCAACATAAGGTGCTATACCTGAGTTAGTTCTTGCTTTTGCCATTGTTGCCATATTATTTCTTCATTATCTGTTGGTGGTGCAACGGTGGCACCAATGTATTTGAAAATTACCTGTAAGATAAATAGCATTTAAATTCACTTATTGTCAATTGTTTACGCGTAAATTGATTGCAAACGGTTATGTATTATCACGCTAATTTTCGGTGCTAAATATACAATTTTTTATACAAATTTATAATGGAGCAGCCATTTGCATCAGGTATCCGCAGATAAGTGCTCCGTATGTGCCCAATGCATATCCAAGTACAGCAAGCAAAACACCTACGGGTGCTAGTGAAGGATGGAAGGCCGCTGCCACTACTGGAGCGGACGCAGCACCTCCAATATTTGCTTTACTACCAACCGCAAGATAGAAGAACGGTGCTTTTATTATTTTAGCAACAATTACCAGAAGTATTACGTGCACGAGCATCCAGGTAAGGCCTACCAAAAATATGGCGGGATTATCGAAGATTGCAAGCACATTCATTTTCATGCCTATTGTGGCTACGAGTACATATATAAATATGCCTCCAATTTTAGATGCCCCCGCACCCTCATAGTTGCGGAACTTGGTAAAACTAAATACAATACCCAGTGTAGTAGCTATGACAATGAGCCAAAAAAAGCCAGAACCAAGACTAAATGTTTCAGCAAGATATGGCCAATGTGTTTTGATAAGCGGAGCTAGAATATCTGCTCCCAGATGAGCGAGTCCAGTTGACCCTAAGGCCAAACCGAGTATAACCATAATATCGGTAAAACTAGGAATGCGAGCAATACGTTGGCTAAATTCCTGCATTTGGTTTTTAAGTTTATTTACGGCTGTGGTATCTGCCTTAAAGAACTTGTCTATCTTATCTGCTTTGCCTACACCCAATAGTAGGAAGAACATCCAGACTTCTGCTACAATAATATCTACGGTTATCATCATTGAGTACATACTTCCAGAAATCAAATTACGATCTCCATCTTTAAATATCTCATACATAGCAGCTTGGTTTGCTCCTCCGCCTATCCAACTGCCCGCTACCGTAGTCATCCCTCTCCATACTTCGTTTGGAGATAGACCTCCAACTATATCTGGAGCTATATATGAGAAGAGTAGGATGGCAAGTGGCCCACCAATGATAACACCTATCGTTCCAGTGACGAACATTAACAAGGCTTTGTATCCGAGATTAAACACTTCCTTGAGATTTATACTTAAGGTAAGTAATACCAAACTAGCAGGCAACATGTAGCGTGAGGCTACATAATAAAGTTGTGATTTGCCAATGAATGGTTCTAGCAACTCTGCACTTACTTCATTTTCGAGTACGTAGTTTTTGAAGTCTTTAAATGAGTCTATGCCCGATACATCAAACCCATTGCTCGACAAGGCTTTTAGTGCAGCATCCATTTCTATCCACATAGGTGATATTACACCCAAAGTACTAAAGAGTGATGGAATAAAATAGCAAAGTAACAATGCTGGGACAATCTTATAAAACTTGTTAAGTTTAGGCGTCTCACTTGATTTAAATATTAGAGCAAGTATGAGAATAAGTATGCCGAAAACTACGGCATCATTGGTAATTAAGGGGATATTCGATACGACTTCTTCCATGGTTAAACGTTATTTCCTGACGAAAATAATTATTTGAACAACCTAATGCGTTTTTTTTTGCCTCTGCGATGTATTTTTGGAATAGATCCATTGCTTTTTATCCAACCGTTATTGTACGAGCAATGGGTATTGGGGTTACCCATATTCCCATTTAGTGGGATGTGCAATTTGAAGCCAAATAAAAAGTAATTATCATTATTTTCACTATTTCCTCTTATAGTACCTGGTTCTCCACGTACAATCCCATCTGTGGGTTCTACTACAGATGGATTTGAAAAATAGGCGGCTAATTCACCGTTTGTTTCTTCAATTAGCTTGGCATCATAGTATACTCCTGAAACATCATCTAGGTAGTCTGTGAATGTTTTTCGTAGTGAGATGTCTAAGGCGAGTGTCATTCCGTTTTTGAGGGGAAATTTTTTTCCGAAGCCAAATGGGATAACAAGGCTATAGTAGTCGTATGGTGACTGGCTAGGGTCTGCAAATTGGCCTTGTGTGCCCAGAGGTCTAAGTTTGTACCACACCCCATTTAGCTCGTTCATTGGTCTATAGAAACACAATCCTGTACCAGCATTGGCATAAAACCCGCTTAAAGCTCCACGGTATTGTGGTACGGTATATTCTAGTTTTATTGAGGTCTCTATGATATCTGTGCGTACTTTTAACTTTCTGTATTTCCTATTCCAGTTCGTCTCAGCATCGTCTGCTGCCAAGCGGGTATAGAATGCATCTAAACCGATAGAAAGCCCTTTAGGTAAATTGTACTGTATACCTGACCCAAAGGCATATCGTATTTGTCTAAAATCAATATCACTTGGATCATTTGAACCGTGAAAGTCCTTTCCTCCTAAATCACTTAAGAAAGTAGAAGAGGACAACAAAATATGTGTTGACCAATAGGATCTGGCATTTCGCCTGCTTTGTGAAAAACCGGCAGTGTACATAATTAGAAACGCAGCAAAGAAAATTGTCTTCTTTCTTTGACAGAAAGTGTTGAAAAATTGAGCAAGCAACAAAAATAGTATGGTGAAATTGAGTCTTAAACCACATAATGTCATGTTAATGTCACTTTTAAAAATGAATCTAATTGTAATTGGATGCTTGTTGTAGTAGCAAGACAATTTTGAACGGTCTGTTTTTACTATTTAGAACGAGAATTACTTACCTCCATTCTAAATTGTAATTGTTGTGAACTTAAATTTAACATAGAAGTTTTACAATCAGGTAAAATTTAAATTTGCAGCACATTTATTAGAATACAAGATGTACAAAGAACACTTTTCGGATCGTCACAATAGTATTTCACCTGCAGAGGAGCATGAAATGCTTCAAATGCTAGGCTATACTAGTATAGAGCAGCTTATTTCACAAACTATTCCCAATGAGATACGTCTTGAAAAAGAACTAGACTTGGATAGTGCTCTTTCAGAAGTAGAACTTCTCGAAAAGCTCCAGAAAATAGGGAATAAAAATGTAGTGGCAAAGAGCTACATCGGTATGGGCTACTATGGCACACATACTCCTCAGGTTATTCTAAGAAATATACTAGAAAACCCTGGATGGTATACTCAGTATACACCATACCAAGCTGAAATAGCTCAAGGTAGACTAGAAGCACTATTGAATTTTCAAACAATGATTTGTGACCTCACAGGAATGGAGCTTGCCAATGCATCATTGTTAGATGAGGCAACAGCCTCAGCCGAGGCAATGGCAATGTTGTATTCTGCCAAGAAGAAAGGTGCTGGAAATAAAATATTCCTTTCTGATAAGGCTTTCCCTCAAACGATAGATGTGATAGAGACTAGAGCTGAACCGCTTGGTATTGAAGTAGTTATTGGTAATCCGTATGAAGCGGAATTTAGTAATGCGTATTTTGCCCTGTTTGTACAATATCCAAACGGTGAAGGGTCTGTTGAAGACTATGCTGCACTTACCGCAAAAGCATTAGAATTTGGTGTAAAAACAATTGTAGCTGCAGATATACTTGCTCTTACTTTACTAAAAGCTCCAGGCGAGTGGGGAGCAGAAGTAGTGGTAGGCAGCACACAGCGATTTGGAATACCAATGGGTAACGGAGGTCCGCATGCTGCATACTACGCTACAAAAGAAGAACATAAACGCAGGCTGCCTGGTAGAATAATTGGAGTGTCCCAAGACGGTGACGGAAATTATGCGCTCAGAATGGCGTTGCAAACCAGAGAGCAACATATAAAAAGGGACAAAGCAACAAGTAATATTTGCACTGCTCAGGCACTACTCGCAATCATGGCAGGTATGTATGCTGCTTATCATGGTCCTGTGCGACTTAAAAGTATTGCTGAAAAGGTAAATAACCTAACAAGTATCCTAGCTAATAACCTAATTGATCTTGGGTATGATCTAAAGAACAACAGTGCTTTTGATACCCTATCCATTGTGGCTAATAGCAATATACAAGCTAAAGTACGCGGGGAGTTAGAAGCCAATAACATCAATGTACGGTATGCAGACGGATACATAGGAATCTCATTGGACGAGACTACAGAACTGGATGATGTGAAATTACTGGTTAGTAGATTAGGTACTGCGAATAAAGCCGCTGCTGATTTTACAGATAAGATTTCTGTAATGTGGGACAGCAACTTAGACAGAGATACAGAATATTTAACTCATCCAGTATTCAATTCGTACCATACGGAGCATGAGATGTTGCGTTACTTGAAATCATTGGAGAATAAAGACTTGTCACTGGCTCACAGTATGATAGCCTTAGGTAGTTGTACTATGAAATTAAACGCAACTTCGGAGATGATACCTGTTACTTGGGATTCATACTGCAACATACATCCATTTGCACCAAAGCACCAATTGGCTGGTTACACCCAGATGCTTCATGAATTGGAGAGGGATTTATCAGAAATTACCGGATTTTATAAAGTTAGTTTGCAGCCGAATGCTGGAGCCCAAGGGGAGTATGCAGGATTAATGACTATTCGCCAATATTTTATCGACACCAACCAAGAATATAGAAATATTGTCATTATACCGGATTCGGCACATGGAACTAATCCAGCCAGTGCTGTCATGGCAGGAATGAAAGTCGTTGTGGTGAAATGCCACAGAAATGGGTATATAGACCTCAATGACTTGAGAGAAAAAGTGGAAGTAAATAAGGAACACCTTGCTGCAGTAATGGTAACTTATCCAAGCACTACGGGTGTATATGAAGAGACTATAAAAGAAATAACTTCTCTAATACATGAGAATGGTGGCCAAGTATACATGGACGGAGCTAATATGAATGCACAAGTAGGGTATACCAACCCAGCTAACATAGGAGCAGACGTTTGTCACCTAAATCTGCACAAGACATTCTGTATACCACACGGTGGAGGTGGTCCCGGAATGGGGCCCATTGGTGTGGCCGAGCACTTGGCACCGTACCTACCCAAACATAGTGTAGTAGCTGGAGTTAGCTCAGAGAAAGGTATGAAAGCTGTAAGTGCTGCACCCTTTGGGAGTGCAAGTATCTTGCTCATAAGCTACGCGTACATTAAGATGATGGGTAGAGAAGGATTGAAGCGGGCTACAGCTCTAGCTATACTCAATGCCAATTACATGAAACATAGGTTAGCAGAGGGTTACGAAGTGCTCTATACCGGGCAGAATGGAACGGTAGCTCACGAGATGATTGTGGACCCAAGACCGCTCAAGTTGACCAGTGGTGTATTGGTAGAAGATATTGCCAAACGATTGATTGATTATGGATTTCACGCACCTACGGTAAGTTTCCCTATACCAGGTACTATGATGATAGAACCAACAGAGAGTGAAAATAAAGCAGAGTTGGACAGGTTTTGTGACGCATTACTAGCAATACGGGAAGAAATTGCGGAAATCGAAAACGGCACCGCAGATAGGGACAATAATGTACTAAAGAATGCCCCCCATACTGCGGAGTCGGTTATTAGCGGAGAGTGGGATAAGCCTTATTCAAGAGAAAAAGCGGTATATCCTGCACCTTATGTATTGGCCAATAAGTTTTGGCCGAGTGTAGGAAGAGTGGATAATACATATGGAGATAGAAATTTAATATGTAGCTGTTTGCCTCTTTCTGCTTATGCAGAGACATCATCGTAATAAACTATACACAAAGAGAGCGACTGGTTTGCTGAAAAATGTCTAATTTAGCCGCAAACTATGACACTATCATTAATTATAGGATTGATATTATTCGGTGTATTGCTGATAATGATAGAAATATTCATCACACCAGGATTTATAGTGGGTGTATTGGGTACTCTTTTTTTAGCTGTAGGTATTGCTTACACCTACAAAGAATACGGAGATTTTTCAGGCAACATTACGCTAGCTGCTACAGCGGTGTTTTTAGCAACAACTCTTACCCTGGCTTTTAGAAATGGGGCTTGGAACAGATTTGCTATCACTGATGCAATAGATGGCAAGGCCAATAATATAGATCAGCTAATAATTAATGTAGGAGATACAGGGAAGTCCATTAGTGCCCTTCGTCCTGCAGGTTCAGCCATTATCAATGATCAGCGACTAGAGGTACACGCCGATGGTGAGTTTATCCTCGCCAATGAAGAGATAGAGGTTATCAAAAAAGTTCAAAATCAAATATTTATAAAGAAAATTAACACTTTAAAAAATTAATCACATGCCAACAATTTTGCCATTCATCATTGGAGGAGTAGTTTTACTCTTTGTCTTTTTATACTTTGTGCCAGTAGGGCTATGGGTTACGGCCCAAGTTTCTGGAGCTAGAGTAGGTATCGTACAACTTATTGTTATGCGTATTCGTAAAGTGCCACCATCACTTATTGTGAATGCTCTTATTAATGCAAATAAGGCAGGTCTGCCGGTTACGGCAAATGACCTCGAGACGCACTTTATGGCAGGGGGTAATGTAAACAACGTAGTGAAAGCACTCATTTCGGCTGATAAAGCAAATATTCCTCTTGATTTTAATATGGCTGCGGCTATTGATCTTGCAGGTAGAGATGTGGCAGATGCCGTACAGTTATCGGTAAATCCACGTGTGATAAACACACCTCCAGTAGCAGCAGTTGCAAAGGATGGTATTCAGCTAATTGCAAAAGCACGTGTTACCGTGAGAGCAAATATTGCTCAGTTGGTAGGGGGTGCTGGTGAAGATACTATACTTGCTCGAGTAGGAGAAGGTATCGTAACCACGATTGGTTCTGCTACTAGCCACAAGGCGGTATTAGAAAATCCAGATATGATTTCTAAGACAGTATTAGCCAAAGGACTAGATGCAGGTACAGCATTTGAGATATTGTCTATTGATATAGCAGACATAGACATTGGTAAAAACATAGGTGCAGAACTGCAAACAGATCAGGCAGAGGCAGACCTCAAGGTAGCCAACGCAAAAGCTGAAGAGCGAAGAGCTATGGCCGTAGCAGAAGAGCAGGAAATGAAAGCTAAAGCTCAAGATGCGAGAGCACTTGTAATACTGGCAGAGGCAGAAGTGCCAAAAGCAATGGCCGAGGCATTCAGAAGTGGAAACATGGGTATCATGGACTACTACAAAATGAAAAATATTGAAGCGGATACGGGTATGAGAGACAGTATCTCTAAGCCAGACGGAAAGAAAAAGTAGTTTCTTTTTAGAGAATTACTTAAAAGGGGGATTTGCAAATAGCAAATCCCCCTTTTTTATTAAAGCTGTGCGTGTATGGAGAATATAAAGTTTCTGCCCGGTGCTGTAATTCCAGAGCTGTAGGGTCGGTACCTTTTATCCCGAATGTTTTCTATGGCAATATTAATGTTGATTTTGGCTGTTATAGGATATACATACCGCAAGTTAAATATAGCCCACGCTGGTGAATATGGTAGTCCATTTGCATTTTTTGCATACAGGTGCTCGTCTTCTTGTTCGTTCATCGTAAACTGGCTATTCTTAAATTCTTGGTTATAAGTGGTATAGGCTACCAGTTGCCCTTTAATGAAGTTACACATTAGACTTGTACCACCAAAATTAGGTGTGATATGACGAATAGGCTCACCGCTACTCGCATTGCTCTGCAGAACGGTGTAGGAACTCTTTAGACTAACGACAGGACTTATCTCGTACACCATGGATAACTGTGCTCCATATACTGCCGCATAGTTTTGATTTACTAATTTTTGTACCTTGCTCATTTCTCCATCATACACTATACTGTCCTGTCCGTTTAGTTGGCTTGCAGCTATAGTAAGGGCATTGGTAAGGTATGTGTAAAATAGTGAACCGCTAAATTTGATTTTATTGGCAAAAAGATATTCGCAATTGATCTCGGCATTATAGGCGTATTCAGGTTTTAATGAAGGATTGGGTATTGTTACAAAACCAGGATTACTATCAAATACTTTTGTGATGTCATCGATGTTTGGAGACTTGAAAGCAGTAGACAGTATAGTGCCAATATTTCCGTTCCGTATTTTCATAAGATGAGAGACAGAACCCGTAATTGCCTGATTGGTATTGTTGTAATGATCTACTGGAAGTTGATTGTAGGCTGTGTTGAATGTGCCTTGAGTACTGACCCTATTGTACCTTACGCCGCCTTCTGTAGTGTGTCTGATGTTACATTTCTTGAGTAGGTTAATATAGGTGCCTAAGGACTCCCAACGCGAACCATCTGGGTATCGCGTACTGGTGGGAGAGGCAGTCCCGTTTGTAATGTCCAATACGCTTGCTTGGCTTCTTAGTCCATTGTGTATATACTCTGCACCATAGCTGAGTTCCATTTTATGTTTCAGTCGCTTTTGTATATCTATATTAGCACTGAGAGCAAGTAATTTTTCCGCTCGCTGACGTAGAAGAGTGCTACCAAAACGTCTATCGTTTCGGCTTTCTTCAAAAGATTGCTGGGCAAGTGTTATTTGAATATTGTCGCTCAGTGGGGTTCTCTTCTTGTTGGTATAGCTCACATTGTTCATAAACCATTGTTGTGGTCCATAGTACCAATCTCCATTTTTTAGACCATTACCCTCTCTAAGGATAAGACGGTCGTACCTGGGAATATTGGATGTATTGCTCCAATGTATGCCGTACTTTATAGTCTCATGTTTACTTAGTTTAAAGGCAAATTTTTGCATGAGATTTATCTGCCTGTAACCACTAAACACTTGTTGATTGGGGTTTGGATTAGTAATGAGCGTATCCCCTTCTACTTTTCGATAAACAATAAAATCAGGTCGGAGGTATTCGTCTGGGCCATTTTTACCCATCTTTAGATCCCCGAAATTTGAAAAACTAAGACTCGTAAATGAAGAAAATCGCTTGGTACCTATACCATAGTCAAAATGCCACGTACCTTCTCTACTGGCAGAACTATATCTAATATTCACATTACCGCCATGTGTTGTACTATCGCTAAAAGGTGTTTGTTTTGTATGAAAACTAAGGACGCCTCCTATTGCGTCACTGCCGTAGAACTGGCTAGCAGGACCAAAAAGCACTTCGCTTGTTGCAATACTAAACGGATCTATGCTCAATACATTTTGAACATTACCCGTTCTAAAAATTGCTGTGTTCATCCTCACTCCGTCTATTACGAGTAAGATTCGATTGGTCGCAAAGCCACGAATTATTGGGCTTCCTCCACCTTGTTGACTCTTTTGTACATATACCTTCTGATTAATGTTGATCATATCTGCAGCTGTTTGTGGCTGAAATAACTCTATATCAGCTGGCTGTAGCACATCTACCTCTGCTACTATATCTGACGTTATGCGTTTCCCATATCGTGGAGTTATTATAATTGGAGTGAAACTCGTCGTCTTTTTATTGAGTATAAAAGTTGTTCCGTTGGTGAATGATTTTCGGATAATTCTTTTGGGATGATAGTTTGCATGAATTAGCATCCAACTGTCGCCTTTTATTGACGCAGTGTCTACGTACAAGACACCTGCATCATCCGATATCCCAAGATAGTTACTATTCTCAAAAAGTTGAACACCAGAAATGGGTTGCAAAATGGAGTTCACAACCTTGATTTGAGCTTTCAAACCAGTATACATGAGTAGGATTACTACAGCAGAAAATATTCGCATATTGCTATTGAGTGCAAGTGTATGACCAAAGCATCAAAAAATATTCCGAAAAAACAAAACTATTTAAACATTTACGTGAGGTAAAAATCTATTTTTGAAAATTATAGAACAAACATGAAAAAAATATTTTTACTTACACTAATCGCGTCATTATTTATGGCGTGCAGTAGCCCAACAGCCTCTACTGAGGCAGGTGAGGCAAATGAGGCAGCAACAGCTGAAGCATTTAGCACCGAGTACGCTGTAAATGCTGTAGAAAGTACGGTTACATGGACAGGTAGCAAACCAACTGGGGATATGCACATGGGCACAGTGGCTATTAAGCAAGGAAAACTTGCCATGTCAGAAGGATCTATTTCTGCAGGAAGTTTTGTTTTGGATATGACTCAAATGAGTGTAACTGATGAAGGAATGGATGAGGAGACGAAAGCAAAACTGTTGGGTCATTTGACTACAACTGATTTTTTTGAGGTTGAGAAATTCCCAACAGCAAGTTTTTCAGTGACGAGTTCTACCGCAGATAGCCTAATGGGTAATCTTACTATTAAAGATATTACAAAATCTATTACTGTGCCTTATTCTGTAGAAGTAGGGGAAGCCAATATCACAGCGAATGCTTCTTTCTCTATAGATAGAACGCAGTGGGGTGTTAAATTTAATAGCGGAAACTTCTTCGAAAATTTAGGAGAATACCTTATTGATGACGCTGTACAGTTTGACGTAAAACTAGTTGCAGACGCTAAATAGACAATATATTTCTTCAGCATTAAAAACTGTTCTCATGGATTAGTGTGAACGTTTTTTTTTTGGTAATTATTTAAGGCAGAAAAAGCACTAAATTTGAAATAATGAAAAAAGGAATTCTTTTCATGGCTTTAGGATTTTTTCTGCTTTCTGGTGTTTTGGGTTGTAAATCAAAGCATTGTGCAGCTTTACAAGACGACTTAGAAGGATATAGCAGTAAGACAGCAAAGAAGAAGCGTGGTCGTCAAGAAGGTCTGTTTGGTAAGCAAAAACGTCGTTAGCTAGGGTATATAGATATTTATTTATGGCGATTGTAGGCTTTTTAATTCCTCATAGCGTATTTTTGACACTAACTAGCTTATGATAATGGTAAGACCGTATTTATCGTTCTGTTCTTATTTCTAAGTCTAATGTAACGGCAGACGCAGGATTCGCTGAATTTAGGGGCTCCACCAATAGTATAGAAGCGTTATTCAACTTTGGCTCAAACAGGAGCCTATTGGTGAATAGTAGTCAGAATATTAATCTTTGAATAGTAGTCAGTGTCAGAAGCGTAACATAAATAGATGTAATGTATATGACGAATAAATTATTTTACACAGGCGTTTTATCCCTATTGATGAGTTTCTTCTCCATCTCGGTTTATGCCGGGGCTGGATTTTTTGGTTCGGGTGCTGGTGTTATAGCCTATACCCAAAACGCAGGAACAATGACTGCAACGTCAAGTTTTGGAACCGACATAGGTAGTTCCTCTTCACTCGTCTTGAATGGAGGGTACAATCACGTATGGAGAGATGGTTCGGGAAACATATGCTCTGGAACATTAAATTATCGTATTTATCCATTTGGAACGACCCCTTCAGGCTCATTTATAACTGAAAGCTTAGGATTTAGCTCCAATCATTCGTTTACTACTACAGCCACACCTAGTAATATATCTTCTGGTGGGGGCAATGATCAACGATGGGGCCAAGTAACGGGTTCAACTAATCTATTGACAGGATTGACCACAGGTACGAAGTACACATTTGAGTTTTACTTTTCTGCTACAGGAAGTACAACAAACAACAGTGGATGTGGAGATAATTTATATTATAACAATGGGGGAACGAATTTTACGATGGACTTTACGGTCGCAGCACCTCTTCCTATTGAGTTGATTGATTTTTCTGGGAATATTGAAGGTGGAGTATCTCAACTTCGGTGGTCTACAGCCTCTGAGTTGAATGCATCTCATTTTATAGTACATAAGTCTAAAGACGGATTAGAGAAGCACGAGGTTGGAGTGGTTGCAGCCAACGGAAACAGTAGCGTTACACAGTATTATTCCTTTGCCGATATGGTGCCTCTTAAACAGAGAACCTTCTACTTTATAGAACAAGTAGACTTTAATGGCAGAAGAGAATGGTTTGGCCCAGTAAGATTAGATGTTAAAGGTAAATCAAATGCGAGTGTATTTTTTACTGCATCTGGGTTGCTGCAGATAAACAGTGATATAGATATCTACAACTCGGCACAATTACTTAGGCTTGATGGAACAAGAATTGTTGCGATACCCATAGAATCAGACATCGAGCAGGTGCGTGTCCCTGTGGTATGCTGTGGCATATATCTTTTAGAATTAAGCGGACCGTCTGCTCATAGGGTTATAACACTAATGAGATAAAGCAGGAATTTTTATTTCTCATTTTTAGGCTGTCGCTTCGCTTTTTTCAACGCTTCATTCAGCAAGTATTCTATTTGCCCATTTGTGCTTCTAAACTCGTCTGCGGACCATTTTTCAATGGCTGCCAATAGTTTTTCGTCTACGCGTAATGCAAATGCTTTTTTTTTGCCCATGGGCTAGACACTTCTTTTCATTAACGCCCCATAACCTGTTCCATTATGCAACATACTTAGAGCTTCGTAGCCAGATTGATTATTGATGCGTTCCTCAAATTTTTCCAATTTCTTGGTCCATCCCTTTTCTAGAATTATTGTTTTTTTTCATTCGTGACTGATTTTTTCCATGAGAACATGAGTGCCTGAGGGTCCGCAGATGCTAATAGCCTTATATCCCTTTGCTGCTTGATCATTGACACTCTTTTGAAATTTATCCAGGGGTTGAAAAGCCTTGGCTCTTATGATTACGTATTTTTCCATGTATCTATTTTATTCTTTGGTTCTTACTCTTCTTTGAAACTTGCGTTTAAAATCTTCATCGCTTAGTTGTGCAAGGTTCCAGCATTTACTATTGGGCTAGCCGCCTTGTCAGAACAGAGCACTACAAGCAGATTACTCACCATGGCAGCACGCTTATCATCATCCAGTTCTACTATTTTCTTGGCACTCAGTTGTTGTAGTGCATCATCCACCATACCTACTGCACCTTCTACGATTTTACGTCTTGCAGCAATAATGGCAGTAGCCTGTTGACGTTGAAGCATGGCACTGGCTATTTCTTCTGAGTAGGCCAAGTAGCTTATTCTTGCCTCAATTACTTCTATTCCAGCTATCTCTAATCTACGAGTTAAGGCATCTTCTAGTTTCTCATCTATTTCTGCTCCACCACTTCTCAGGGTTAAATGATTTATTTCTCCTGTCTTTTCATCTTCAAAATCATCATACGGATATTGTCCAGCAAGCTTGCGTATGGCTGCTTCACTTTGTATGTTCACAAAACTTTGGTAATCGTCTACATCAAAAGCAGCTCTAAAGGTTTCTTTTGCCTTCCATACCACTACTGCACCGATTTTTATTGGGTTACCCAAGCTGTCATTTACTTTAATGGGCGGGGTGTCTAGGTTACGTGCACGTAGACTTATTTTTTGTTTCTTGAAAAATGGATTGATAAAGAAAAAGCCATTCTCTCTTACTGTGCCTTTATATGCACCAAACAGTGTGAGCACTCTAGATCCATTTGGACTCACGGCGGTTAAACCTGCAGAGATGAAAAGGGAAAGAAGAACGGATACTACTATAATGGATGCACTATGCATAGATATGCCAAATGTGATGCCACTTGTTGCTACAATTAGCAATAGGAGTAAGCCTACGTAGCCACTCATCGGTTTGAAAGTTAATTCTGTTGTTGTCATAGTATTGTTTTTGTATAAGATATTAAAATGATATCACAAATATATCATTTATTAATTTGATTTGTGAGTGTTCTTAGGATGAAAAAAGGCAATTAGACGATAAAACGTATACAAATGAGCCCATCCTTGGGTGACAAGAACTATCTGCAGCGGTACGTGTTACCTTAGTATGTTTGGATTATTCAAAAAGAAATCAGAAAAAGAAAAGCTAGAAGATCAGTATGAAAAACTACTAGGAGAGGCTCACAAGCTAAGTACAGTAAATAGAACAGCTTCTGACGCCAAAGCTGCTGAGGCCGATGCCGTGCTAAAGCAAATAGAGGCTCTGGACTAACTCTCGGGGAAAAGCTTTCCTTTCGATACCTCGTTCAATTCATCAGCGTTGGTATATACGGCAAAATACCCACTGGGTATTTGAGCATCTGCTTGGTTGCGGTTCCTGCTAACTATCCTATCGTTTGCTGAATTGATGTGCAAAATAGGAGTGTTATGTTTTACCCCCTTGCCAGTTGGCTATGCTCTTCATGGCCCATTTGAGGTGTTCCGGACTACTGTTTTCAAAACACGACTGCAAGACTTCTTGTTTTTCTGGGTTTACCAGAGAGAATGCGTAAGCCATAAGTTTATTGGCTCTTTTCAGAAGTGAGTTGGGCATATAGTCTGGCAGGTGCAGTGCCCCAGCTATTCCCATAAACCACGGTTTTTCGCTTTTGCTCTTTACGGTAGAGATGAATATTACTTCTTGTGTCGGCAATATGGCGGCAATCTCTTGAGCAATGATACCACCAAAACTCAACTTTACGGGGTTTGGATGATGTATAAAAGAAGCCAATCGTACAGCATAATCACGAAAGCTTTCAGCGGGTGTGTTTTCTATCCACGACGTGTGGGTATGGTTCTCGGGAAATGGATTCGGGCGAACACACGTTCGTCCGCACCAAGAACAGATAGTATGTAGATGTGATTACCCAATGCTTCAAATGTATAGTGTAGATTTTACATTATACGGGCAAAACCTACGACACGTAGCTAAAAATTCATCATGCTTCCAAACAAGTCTTTGAACTCTAATCCTTCGTCCATTTGATTCTTGCTTAGTTTAGAATATTCGGCGAGTCCGTGCAGCACAAACTCCATCCATAGGTGCTTCTCAAGCGGACGTATGTCTGGCATATGCTCATCTATGAATAAAGCCAAACCGTCTATGCTATTGAGTACACGTTGGTACTCTTTGTCACTTGCGTCATTGGTGATCTCTATGGTTTTACCTCTTTCGAAGTAGCCGGTAATGCGGCTAAAGGCGTTTTCTATTTCATTGCCATCTGCGTCTTTGGTCTTTAGTTTTTCAGGATTTTGAAAGTGCTGAATAAACTCTGCACGTATGGCTTTGCCTATGAGCTGATGAGCCACATGGAGTGGGCCTTCTTGTTCGCCTTCATACACCATCTCTATTTTACCAGTAATCGCCGGGATGATACTCACCAAGTCACTTATGCGTACCAATGATTTCTTATCGCCATTGATGACAACGCGACGTTCTATACCACTGTATATGTTTTCTAAAGCAGATATAGCCAATCGGGCAGATACTCCACTCTTGGCGTCTACAAATTCACTTGTGCGTGCCTCTATGACCAAGCGTTCTATTAACGTAGGAATGAGGTCATTCATGACCACTACTTTTTTCTTTGCTTCGTCCATCTTTGCTTCTTGTGCGGTGATGCTTTTACTCATGGCTAGCGACTTGGGGTAGTGTGTTAGAATCTGACTGCCTATTCTATCCTTGAGCGGAGTTACGATACTTCCTCTATTGGTGTAGTCTTCTGGGTTGGCTGTAAACACAAACTGCATATCAAGTACCATTCGCATCTTGAAACCACGTATCTGAATATCGCCTTCTTGAAGGATGTTGAATAAGGCTACTTGTATTCTCGGTTGCAAATCGGGCAATTCGTTTATCACAAAAATGCAACGGTTTGCTCTTGGTATAATACCGTAGTGAATCACTCGCTCGTCGTTATAACTGAGTTTTTCATTGATTGCTTTAATCGGGTCTACATCGCCTATTAGGTCTGCCACACTCACATCTGGAGTAGCCAGTTTTTCGATATAGCGTTCGTCGCGGTGTAGCCAAGCTATTGGCGTATTGTCACCGTGTTCTATCACTTGTTGCTTACCGTAGTAGGACAGGGGAGCCAGTGGGTCGTCATTTACCTCACTGCCTGCTATGTATGGTATGTATTCATCTAGCAAGCCTGTCAATTGGCGGGCCATTTTGGTTTTGGCTTGTCCACGTAGTCCCAGTAGGTTGATACTGTGTCCAGAGAGTATGGCACGTTCAAAATCAGGAATTACCGAGTTTTCATACCCTAAGATACCTACAAAAATAGGTTGCTTAGATACGAGTCGCTCACGCAAGTTTGCTTTCAGCTCTTCGTGTATGCTTTGTGATGTATATCCGTTGGCTTTTAGTTGGCCGAGTGTTGTTGGTTGAGTCATGTATTAAAATCGCTTTCGCTTATTTTTGGCATAATCGGTAAAGACGATTTCACCCAGGCCTTTTAGCCCAGTATAAAATGCTTTGCCGTTATTGGTTTCTGTAAATTCTTCGACAAACTGCTTTAGGTAAGGGTCTTCGGCTATCATAAAAGTGGTGATAGGAATGCCCAGTCTGCGGCAAGCAGCAGCCTCATTGTAGCATTTGTTCACTATCTTTTTGTCTAGCCCAAAGCTGTTTTTATAGTATTTTATTCCTTCTTTCAGGCAGCTCGGCTTACCGTCGGTTATCATAAATATCTGCTTATTGGGGTTGCGTTTTCTACGCAATATCTCACGAGCCAGCTGCAGTCCGGCTACAGTATTGGTATGGTACGGACCTACTTTTAGGTAGGGCAATTCTTTCAAAGATATTTGCCATGCATCGTTGCCAAAGACGATGATATCGAGCGTATCTTTGGGAAACTGTGTATGGATGTACTCTGCAAGTGCAAGAGCCACTCGCTTGGCGGGTGTTATCCTGTCTTCGCCATACAGTATCATACTGTGGCTTATGTCTATCATGAGTACCGTACTGGTCTGTGTCTTGTATGTCTTTTCATTGATGACCAGGTCATCATGCGTCATCAGCTCACTCGCTCCATGGTTAAACTGAGCATTTTTTATACTCTCAGTCAGTGCTATCTCGTCTAGACTATCGCCAAATTGGTAGCTACGCATATCAGCCGTAGACTCATCTCCGGTACCGGTCAGTTTGGTTTTGTGATTTCCTTTTCCACTCTTTTTTAGCTTACCAAAAACTTCTTCTAGGGCGTTTTTGCGAATGGCTTGCTCCATCTTGGAGGTGATCTCGTACTCGCCCGTACGGTTGTTTTCATCCATATAGCCCTTGCTTTTGAGGTCTTCTATGAAATCTCCCATACCATACTCACTGTTGGTCATGTTGTGCTGCTTGTCTAGCTCATTCATCCAGTCTATGGCCTCGGTCATATCGCCACTGGTATAGAGCAATAGTTGCTTAAAAAGGTCGAGTAGACTCTCAAAGTTGCTGCCGTCTACTTTACCGGGTATGTATTTTGAAAACTGAAATCCTAACACGTGTGTAAAGGTAACACACGGAGGTGAAAATGGGTTTCGGAAAGTTTATTGTGCAGACTCTTTTTTGGGAGGTAATGGGTGAGGGTATTGTCTTGATTGAATATTGTGTTTCGGCTCTGCTGTATTTTAATCCAGCTTAGGTGTTGTTGTCTGGACCAAGTATTTCTCCGGTCTTAATATAATTATTTTGTTCTTTACTGATTTTTAAATAATACCGATGAGAATGCCAATTGTTTGTTTTCCAAAGATATTTTCTACCTATTTCATTTTGCCCATAGTAGGCAACTAATACTTGCTTCCCGAAGTCGTAAGGAATGTCAAGGATTTGCAGTCCGTTTTTAATTATTGTATCCGACCGTACATTTAGATTTTCATATTCCGTACTATCTTTTTCATTGACCAAAGCAAATTCATTTTTAAAAATTACAGTCACATTGCTTTTTTTTTACGTTTTCGTCAAATTAAATGTCAATTACATTTCCCCAAATCATATGATGAGCATAGCTTATGATTGGATTTTTTCCATTGAAATATGGATGTAATAGACTTAGTCCTGCAACAAGTAGTACTGCGATCATATTAAGTGCGTATTTCTTGTTTTTCTTCATTGGTCATGGGTATATGGAGCAGTGCGAAGGGTTTGTGTTGCGGGCTGTGCATTGCATATATACATGTGTTATGTGATTTCTCTAATCTTATTCAAACAATTCCGCTGGATTAATTTTGAATTGTCACATCTCTGTCAGTTTTCTTCGCTGTGCTATATCTATCGATTTGGCCTTTTTATGCTGTGGTGTGTCGTGGATTTAAGGTGTCGTTTTCTTACCTACCCACCACGCCCAAAGGACAAGTAGCGGATGAACCAATACCAAGCGTACCCAAGCAAACCATTCGGGTATGCAAAGCCCATCTACTACATAGCTGCCTATGTGTATGAAATAGACGTGCGAGCAGCTAAATATGCAGCCTATTAGAAAGGTTAGTTATTCTTTATGCCAAAGTGCTTCTGTTTTGGCTAGTCCAATGCTTCCAACACGGTCTTGCACACTTCTCGTATCTGCTTCTCCGTCATAATAAGCGGTGGTGAGATACGCAGGCATTCCGTGTTGTATAGGAACCAATCTATGATAACACCGCGTTCTATACAGCGTTTCATGGTGCGTTCTACTTCGGCAAAAGAATCGAGTTGCACGGCGAGCATTAGACCTATACCGCTGATGCCTTTTATCTTGGGATGTACTAGGAGTTTCCTAAAGAGAGCTTCCTTGGCTGGTACGAGTTGCATAAGATTGCTCTTGGTGATGAATTTAATGGCAGCATTGCCCGCAGCACAACTCACAGCGTGCCCACCAAAGGTAGTAATGTGCCCAAGTATGGGATTGTCGCTTAAGCTATCCATTATCTCCTTAGAAGAGATGAAAACGCCTATCGGCATTCCTCCGCCTAGGGCTTTGGCACTGAGTAATATATCGGGTACTAGGTTGTAGTGTTCAAAGGCATACAATTTACCCGTACGTCCTACGCCAGTTTGTATTTCATCAAAGACCAATAATGTGCCTGTATCATCACACTTTTTGCGGAGTGCGTTGAGAAATATTTGAGATGCAGGGATGTAGCCTTTTTCTGCTTGTATGGGTTCTATGAAAACAGCAGCGGTATTTTTATCGATGATGTTCAATGTTTCCAACTGATTGAACTCTGCAAAGTGTACGTTGGGTAGCAGCGGTTTGAATGGACCAGCGTAGTACTCGTCACTCATCATACTAAGAGCTCCACTTGTACTTCCGTGATAGGCATTTCGCATAGCCACTATTTTGCTTCTTCCGGTATGTTTTTTGGCTAGCTTCATGGCACCTTCAACGGCTTCGCTACCACTGTTCAGAAAGTAAAAAGACTGTAAGTTGACTGGTAGTAGTTTAGCCAGTCTTTTGGCTAGTTTCACCTGTGGTCCTACAATGTATTCTCCGTATACCATCTGGTGGCTATACTTGTCTACCTGCTTCTTAATTGCCTTGGTTACCTGTTTGTTTTTATGACCTATACTGTTTACCGCTATACCGCTTATGAGGTCTACGTATGGTTTGTTTTTTTTATCGTACAAGTAGATTCCTTCGCCACGCACAAATTCGTACATCGGTGGAGTAGGAGAGGTTTGAGCTAGGTGTTTTAGGAATGATTTTTTGATGGTTCGAAGATAAGGATAATTGTAGAAATATGCCTGCGGCTGTATTCTCTGTAATCGTCTTATGGTTTTACCTGAAGAGGTGATTTTATCCTTAAGTGAGAATTGTTTGGGTGATATTTTCCAAAACAAAAAAAACCTTCTCAATTGCTTGAGAAGGTTTTAAATATCCTAAGGATAGTTCTAGTTTACTTTGTCAGAAAGACCTGATCCTGCTTTGAACTTTACTACATTCTTAGCTGCGATTTGAATTTCGTCACCAGTTCTTGGGTTTCTTCCTGTTCTAGCTGCTCTTTTATTCACAGAGAAAGTACCAAATCCTACAAGGATTAGTTTTTCACCTTTTTTAAGTGCAGAAGTAGTTGAATCCATAAATGCGTCTAGAGCTTCACCTGCTTGTGCTTTAGTGATGCCAGCTTTGTCAGCCATAGCTGAGATTAAATCTGATTTGTTCATAAGTTAAATGTTAAATATTAAGTTGTCCAATGTTAAGGAGAAGAACCGCATGAATACAAGGCGTGTTACCTATTTGTTAATATCTTAAGCGTATCAGCTAGTTTTTCGGTGTTAAACGTACTGTTTGTAGGCATCTTGAGCTGACTTAGCTCATAAAAAGGCTGTCTTTTTCGAAAAATAGCTTCCAGTTCTGTCATGTTATTCTTCTGTATTAAAGGTCTATTTTGCAATTGATTGAGGTTCCTAGCTATCTCAGACCACGGCTTGTAGAGGTAAACTGCAATGCCGTTTTGGAGTATGTCAAGGTGGTTATTTAGGTGACACATAGTGCCTCCTCCCAATGCTATGAGGTGGTTTTCTTTTTTATTACATAGGGTCAGCAACGCATCTCGCTCCAGTTTTCTAAACTGTTGTTCTCCTTTTGTTTTAAATAGTTGGGGAATAGAAGAGGATGTATTCTGTTCAATGAATGCATCCAAATCGATAAATGGTACCTGCAGCAATTCGCTTAGTTTTTGGCCTACGGTAGTTTTGCCGACGCCCATATAGCCTGTAATGAAAATATGCATTAGTTGAGCTTGATGCGTGGGTCTAGTTTTATGTAGATGAGGTCTACCAGTATATTTATGACTACAAATAGGAGTGCTATAAAGAGTACGGAACCCATGACTACCGGAAGGTCATTCATATCCAATGCCTCTATAGTGAGTTTTCCAAGGCCTCGCCAGTTGAAAATATATTCAATAAAAAAAGCTCCTGCAAGTAGGGAGGCAAACCATCCAGATATAGCGGTGATAACAGGATTGAGTGCATTAGGAAGTGCATGTTTGGTTAAAATCTGTTTTGCAGTCAGGCCTTTTGATTTTGCTGTTTTGATAAAGTCTTTGTTTAAGGTGTCTAGTATAGAGCTACGTGTGAGTAACGTGAAAATAGAGAGGGGTCTTACACCTAAAGCAATAGAAGGAAGAATCAGGTTTTTCCATTGGTAATATTCGCCCGTAAATGGGTCTAGGTCTATCCAACTACCTGTCATGTTGAGTCCTGTGACATCGTGCAGTACAAAACCGAAGAACCATGCTAGTATAATAGCGGAGAAAAAAGATGGAACAGAGATTCCCAGTGTGCTTACAAATACAATGGATTGGTCCACAAACGAATTGGCTTTTACGCCAGAGAGTATTCCCAGTGCGATGCCAAAGAATGCAGCAAATAATATAGAGACCAACGCTAAAATAAAGGTTCCTTTGAATGACTCAAGTAATAAGGTTGTGGTTTTCTCTCGGTTCTGAAAGCTACGCCTCAAGAATGGTTTTTTGAGAGCTACGATGGTTGACCCTATATTTATTTTTAGACTGCTACCGTACTTTTTATTCAATGCTGATTTATTGGTGTTTTGGTGAAACGAGATAGGAGAGATGTCATTGATGAACAGAAGGTATTGCACAAAAAGAGGCCTATCTAAACCAAATTCTTTTTTGATAGCTTCTTGTGTTTGGGCATCGGTACGTTGCCCTACTGCCATACTTTCAGGATTTGGAAAGGAGAAACTAAACAAGAAAAAAACCACGGTAACAACACTAAAAAGTATGATAATACCGCTGGCTATTCGCTTGGTTAGGAAACGGATCATTCAGCCACTTTTTTCAAAAAACGTTTTACAGAAGGAAGACGTGTACTTGGCCAGTTTTTCTGCACTACGTTGCCATCGAAAAGTACGAGTCCTGGATTGCTGCGAATGATGGATTTTAAGTTTGTCTTATCTCCGTAGTAGAAAGGGATATCTAACTGGTGCTCGTGGCGAAATGCATCTACTGTCTCGCTGTTGCTTGCCGTGAGTGGGTATATATCTACTCTCTCTTTTTTGCAGGCTTTTATTATGTCTTTTAGCTCGTCCATCGCTTTGATGTTTACCTTTTCTACTTCATTGATGACTATAAGTATTTTGTGAGCGGTATCATTGGCAAAGAAATCGCTCACGTAGTCGTTGTTGCGTGTTTCATCCATTATTTTGAAATCATGGATCTCGGGCTCGTATCCTTTGCTGATCAATTTGTCTCTTCGGTCTACAAATTCATAACCTTCATCCTTTAGGTTTCTTCCACTCATTTCTGCAAGTGAAAATTCTTCGTCTACACCATCTTTTGTATAGACAAAAATGTTCTCGTATACATCTGACGGGGCACCATCGGGTACTACCACCAATTCTTTTATATCATTTCCTTTCTTAAATTTCAAAAAATTCTTAACCGGAAGATAATGCCAGCAATACACAGCAAAACTCACAGAGAATATGATGGAAACGGTAAGTAACTTTACGGCAAAAGGCTTACTAAATACGGGTTTGATATACGTGATACCAGCGGTGATAAAGAATATAGATATGCATAGAATTACGTCTTTGTAGAAGCTCTCCCACGGAGTGAGTTTTATAGCATCTCCAAAACAACCGCAATCTGTTACTTTGTTGAAATACGCACTATAACCTGTGAGGAAGGTGAAGAAAAGGATAAGTACAATGAGTAGTGTTACTACCAACCGAGGTGACCATCCTATAAGCAAGGCTATACCCAGTACAATCTCTAGCACACATAGGAATATGGCCAAAGCCAAGGCATACGGACGCATTGCCTGAAAGAAGTCTACCAACCACGAGTTAGCTTTTATGTAAGGAGAAGCATCTACGATGAGCGTTTCGTTTATTGCATCAAAAGAGGTGAATATTATTTTTTCTGTCCCAAGTTCCTTATCACGTATACCATACGCTATTTGTGTTTCTAGGAGCACCTGGTTACTGTCTTGAGCATTTAGTGAGGTCGTAAACATTTCGATGCCTGCTAAGGATATAGTCGCATCCGAAAAGTACACCGCCTCTGGTATATCGTCGCCAAGGGGTACTTCTTTCCACGCTGTAGTAGAGATAATGATGGGGTAGTTTTCTGTAGTAGAAAAAATAGGTGATTTCACCGTATGAGTGCCGTCTATTGTTGTGACACTTGCGTATATGCTGTCTTGCTCATACTCTAGTTCTTCAGAAAATACAGAGAAGTATTCGTCTAGTTTGTAACTAAAACCAGTGGGGTCATTGGACTTTATTAAACCAGAAAATATAAAAAGTAAGCCTACAAAAACACGGGAGAAGTTTGCTATGTATTTCATTTTGTCTGGTAAAAGTTGCTTAGTCGTATTAAAGCAAAGATAGCGTAGTTTAACATATCGCTAAAGTTGGCGTCTATACCTTCAGAAATAAGGGTCTTTCCACCTTTATCTTCTATCTGTTTGGTACGGAGTATCTTCATCAATATAAGGTCTGTATAGGTGCTTACTCGCATCTCTCGCCACGCTTCACCATAGTCGTGATTCTTCGTTATCATTAGCTGCTTGCACATTTCTGCTTTGGCATCGTAGTGCTTTAGCACTAGTGTAGGGTTCATTTCCATATCGTCTGTAGCATCTAGTTCTAGTTGTATTAGAGCTATGATACAGTAGTTTACGATACCGACAAATTCACTGTCTATGCTTTCGCCTACCTTATTTTCTTTTTTGTCTTCTATACTCCGTATGCGTTGGGCTTTTATAAAAATCTGATCGGTGATAGATATAGGTCTTAGTATACGCCAAGCGGTACCGTAATCATAGGTCTTCTTTTCAAAGATTTCTCTACACTGAATTATGGCTTGGTCAAAGAGAATTGGAGTATCTGTCTGCAAAATGAATTTAATTTGCAGCGAAGATAATTCTCAAACTCCAAAAAATGAAGCGAAGCATCCACATAAAAGACACAGTGTTGCACCTAGATACACCCAAGGTAATGGGGATATTGAATGTCACACCAGATTCGTTTTCTGACGGGGGCAAGTATGACTCGTTAGATGCTGCTATGGTGCAGGCAGAAAAGATGGCGAAAAATGGTGCAGATATACTGGATATAGGAGGTTATAGCTCAAGACCAGGAGCTAGTGAAGTGAGTTTACTGCAAGAGCTTGCACGGGTGATTCCTGTCATACGCAAAGCAGCTAGAAACATAGATGTGATTATCTCAATTGATACATTTAGAAGCGAAGTAGCAAAGGCCGCTATAGAAGCAGGTGCTCATATCGTAAATGATATAAGTGCCGGAGAAGATGATGCCGCCATGTTAGCTACGGTAGCACAGCTAGGAGTGCCATATATTGCTATGCACAAGCAAGGATTACCCAAGACCATGCAGCAAAATCCTACGTATGCGGACGTGGTACAAAACGTGCTCGATTACCTACTAGTCAAAAAAGAGGAGTGTACTGCCGAAGGTATACAAGACGTAATCATAGATCCTGGTTTTGGATTTGGCAAAACGCTGGAGCATAACTATACGCTATTGCGGGAATTTAGTAAACTGCAGGAAATAGGAGTTCCTGTACTGGCAGGAGTTTCTCGCAAGAGTATGATTTATAATTACTTAAAAATAGCCCCAGATGAAGCTGTAAATGGAAGTTCTTTTCTTCATGCGTTTGCCTTGCAAGGAGGAGCCAATATTTTGCGTGTGCATGATGTGAAAGAGGCTGCTGAGTGTGTGAAGTTGTATGAACAATTTATCCGTTCAAAATAAGATATACCGCAAGCTTGCGGTGTATGAATTGAAGTTGTCCCATTCTTGACCTACCGTATAGCTAGGTTGTGGTAAGGAACAATAGTCTAGGGTAAGGCTTACAGGTAAATCTGCCAGTTTATTAAGCGGTAGGGTGAGCCCTATCCCGAACGTTATGTCTTCTAATTGACTCTTGTTTTTTGGGTTGTTGTAGTTTTCTGTAGTTTCTGTGTAGTATCCACCTCTTATGTGTATTATCTCTAGAATACTCACTTCTAAACCTGTTGAGTATTTATTGAAACGGTGTTGAGTATTGAATACGGTTTGGTATTCTGTGGCGGCAATTATTTTTAGCAGACATAGTGTAGCAAAAACTTTTTCGGATGAATAGTAGTATGAAACTCCAGATCGCATGATGATGGGTAAACCAATAGTAGTTAAAGATTGATTTGTAGACATTAATTCGAGTTGCGTACCTAAAGGATTTCGAATGGTAGTAGCGAGGTTAATAGATTGATTGTTTTGGAACCGAGAGAACTCAAATTTCTTGAGTACCCCAAAATCCAATTGCAGTGAATTACCGGTTAGGCCTGCTATTTCAAAAGTAGATAGTCCCAAACTACCACCTATCGTAAATGTAGACTCTGGAAGGTATGCAAATACTATTTTATTGTTGGTGATTTTATCCTCGAAAGAATCCAGTCTAGTTCCTAGATTATCAGTTACGTAACTTTTTAGGTTGTAATCGAATGAATTGCGACTCAAGCCCAAGGCCATATCACTGTTTATTTTGACGGCTATATTGATAGAACGTTTAGTGGCATCGGATAATAGATAAAATGGATTGGTGTATGTTGTACTCACTTCTATTCCATCGAGGTTGCCTATGCCTGCGGGATTGAAATGCATAGAGGAGGCATCTCCATCCAACGATACAAAACATTGGCCTATAGCCTCTGCTCTAGAACTATATTGCCTACCAAAGTAGTATTCCTGTGCAAATCCCTCGTAGGTGCTTTTTTGAGCAAAATATTTTGGGACAAATTGACAAAGTATGATGCTGAAAATGAATAGTCTTGGGGTCAATAGCATAGAGTTCATATACTACGAATATACAAGAATGCAATTATGTGATCAACATCCACTTCTTTTTCACGTAGTGAAATAATAATTTGACGGTAACGTAAGCATAACATTACACCCCAACCATTGTACCAACAAAAAAAAATAGAACAACTAATTTCAACAACAATGAAAAACACTTCAAAACTTTTATTCCTAATGATGCTAGTAATAGCAACTGTATCTTTTGTGGGTTGTAGTCCAGATGATAAGCCAGTAGTACAGCCAAGTACAAACTACGAGCACTCTGGCTTTGTCTCTACTGATGAGACCTGGGATGCGAATGGTATTCATATCTTAAAAGATAGGGTAATCGTGCAAGCAGGTGTAACACTTACCATAGAGCCAGGAGCTATTATCAAAGGCGAAGTCGGTATTGGACCCAATGCATCTGTACTTATAGTAGCAAGAGGAGCAACGATTAACGCAGAAGGAACAGCAGCTAAGCCTATTATCTTTACCTCTGTAGCAGATGAGATAGCACTAGGACAAAAAGTAGGGCCAAACCTAAATATAGAAACCGATAAAGGTTTCTGGGGAGGAGTTATTATACTCGGAAATGCTCCCGTATCTCCAAAGACCGGAACAACTGAACAAGTAGAAGGTATACCGGCGGACGTTATCGAAGGCAACTACGGTGGAGATGATGCAGCAGATAACTCTGGCATATTTACATACGTATCTATTCGCCATGGAGGCACACTCATAGGTGAAGGAAACGAGGTAAATGGACTTACGCTAGGTGGTGTAGGTAGTGGTACTACAATCAATCATATAGAAGTAGTAGGAAACGTAGATGACGGTATAGAGTGCTTTGGAGGTACGGTAAATATAGACGATGCAATCGTACTGTACCAAGGAGATGATGCCTTTGACATAGATCAAGCTTACGGGGGTACAATAGATAACTTTATCTACATAGCTGGATCTACTTCAGATCACGGATTAGAAATAGATGGACCAGAAGGATCTGCCAATGCTGTTGGGCAGTTTGTTTTGCAAAACGGATCACTCAAAGGAAATTCGACTCAAGGTGAGTTTGCAGATTTTAGAAGTGGAGCTCAGGGAAGTGTTGACAAGCTTTACTTCTTTGGTTTCAATACAGCTGCAGATATGGAGCTAGATGACGATAAGACCTCTGCCAACTATGCGGCAGGATCATTTACTCTCACCAATCTCAAATTTAATGCTACAGCTTGGACGCTGGATGATGAAGGATCTCCAGATGGAGGTACTACTACGTGGCCTATGGTGACTAGTTTATTTGCAGATAAATCAGATGCGGGAGATGCTGATGCCGCAGATACCAAATTTGCTGGTGACAGTAATGCACTCGTAACGGCTAAGGACGGTGGTGCCGACAAATCAGAATTTACAGGATGGACGCTAGCAGATGCGGAAGGATTACTTGCCGATTTTTAATTAATGATTGTTGATGAATTACCCAAAAAAATAAACTCAAGTGAGGCAGCGTAGATTTTTCAACGCTGTTTTACTGTTTTATATCAAGAGGCAATAATTCATATTCATAATCCAAACTAAACATTCAAAAAAGAGAAACATGATTCATATTAAAACTCTAGCTACCCTTGTTTTATTAGCTATTTCAACGGTATACTCGTTTGCCCAAAGGGGCACAGTATCTGGCAATGTGGTAGATGATGCCACAGGAGAACCACTAATAAGTGCTATAATAACGTGCTCAACATCGAAGGGTGGAGGGTATTCAGATTTTGAAGGCAATTTCATGGCGAGTTTTGATGCTGGAGCAAGAGATATTAGCATCAAACTGGTGAGCTATAAGGGGGAAATAGTAGCCGCTGTAGAAGTATTAGCAGATGGGAATATAGCCATAGGCACTATTCGTCTAAAGTCAAAGGCAGAGGAAGCTCTAAAAGGCGGTGTTACTATACGTGTAAAAAAGTCAACTACTTCGAGTAGTGCTTTGATTACGGCACAAAAAAAATCGGTAAATTTAATGGACGGTACAAGTAAGCAAGCTATGGCCAAAGTAGGAGATGGAGATGCTGCGGCTGCAGCCAGTAGGGTCACAGGAGTAAGTGTAGATGGAGGATATGTGTTTGTACGTGGTCTTGGAGATAGATACACCAAAACAGTGCTCAATGGTATGGAGTTGCCAGGTCTAGATCCTGATAAAAACACCATACAGATGGATATTTTCCCATCAAATCTGATAGATAATATTGTAGTATTAAAGAGTTTTACGCCAAATCTTGCAGGTGATTTCACCGGTGGTTGGGTAGACGTACAGACGTCAGATTTTCAAGCAAAAGAAGTATTTGCTGTATCCGCATCGCTTGGATATAATCCAGCTATGAGTTTTAATGGCGATTACGTGACACACAATGATGGTATAGGAGAAGTATTTGCCGCAGGCAAAGGCAGCAGAAAAATACCCTTTGGCGAGACCAAAGCTATTCCTTTTTCTCAATATACACAGCGTAATGGAGGAGCACAACAGGCACAAGAGAATGCAAATGCTTTCAGTAAAGAACTGGGTGCTACGCAGCAGATGAGTTTGCTCAATACTGCATTCAATATCAACTACGGAAATCAAATAAACAAAGACAAGAAAACGTACGGATACAATCTAGCAGCGGGGTATAGCAATAAATTTAATTATTATGATCAGGCTCTTTACCAAACGTATATCAAGGATGAAGACAAGTCAATAAATGAACTTGTACTTTCTGAGAAGAATAATGGTCGCCTTGGCGTAAATGAAGTGCTTTGGAGTGTCTTGGCAAATGGTTCGTATAAAAAAGGAAGAAACAGCTGGAGTACAACGCTCTTTCATACGCAGAATGGAGTGAAGAAAACCTCAAAACTGATGTATCAAAATGCGGCCAATCCTTTTGGTGATGCAGGAGCACAGCTAGATAAGAGCGTGCTATATTACAACCAGCGTACACTTACCAGTTTATTGGTAGAGCATACGCTCAAAAATGATTCTGGATGGTCGTTTGTCGCCAAAATATCGCCAAGTGTGTCGAGCAACGATGAGCCAGATATGCGTATCACGGCATTGTCCTTTGATGAGAACGAGGACTATAGATTTAATATAGGGGCGGGATCTGAAGTTACCCGCTTGTACAGAAACATCACAGAGCTAAACTTGAATGCTAAATGGGATGCAGAAAGAATAGTTTATCTGGCCAATAAGTTAGAGACCAAAGTAAAATTTGGTGCGGCCAATAATGTGAAAAACAGAAGCTTTGGTGTGTTCCAGTATAATTATCTGCCCGTGGGTAATTTTAGCCTAAATGGAGACCCCAATCAGATTACCGAAGAATATCTTTTTAATGCCAATACCAAAGAAGGCTTTACCCTATTTGGAGAGCCGCAAGCGTCCAATGCATTTAATGCTACACTGAATGTAGCAGCAGTGTATGCTATGAATGAATATCCGCTTACCAAAAGATTGTTGGCTATATACGGAGTGCGTTTAGAGAAAGCAGATATGTACTACACAGGAGAAAACACCAGTAACTTGTCCTATAGTAATGAAAAAGTACTGGACGAGTTGAATGTGCTACCTGCATTAAATCTACTCTTTAGGGCTACTCCTGATATCAATGTAAGGCTGGCAGGTACGCGTACTCTAGCTCGTCCATCATTCAAAGAGAAATCGCTAGCACAGATATTAGATCCTATTTCTGGTCGTACGTTTATTGGCAATCTAGACCTGCAGCAAACAGAAGTGACTAATTTGGATATCCGCTTTGAGAAATTCATGAAGCGAGGAGAACTCATATCGGTAAGTGGTTTCTACAAAAATTTCACCAATCCGATAGAGATTGTCGTGTTTAAGCCAGAAACTCCAACCAATTTTACACCGAGGAATGCACTAAGTGCCAAGGTATATGGAGCAGAGTTTGAGTTGAAAAGGGGACTAAGCATTATGGGTATAAACCATTTCTCTGTAGCTACAAATGCGTCGTACATCGTCTCAACGGTACAAATGACTCCTCAAGAAATTACAGGTAAGACTAACGAACTGCGTACAGGACAAACAATAGGAACGACTAGAGAGATGCAAGGACAAGCACCGTACATCATCAATGTAGGAGTAAACTATGAAAAGAAAGAACAAGGAATAAATGCAAATCTGTCGTATAACGTACAAGGACCAAAACTGGCCATTGTAGGTATAGGTCGTTTGCCCGATGTGTACACGGAGTCCTTTCATAGCCTCAATTTCAAAGCGAGCTACTCGTTTATGAAAATGGATATAGCACAACTTAGCTTCTCAGTAGACAACATATTGGCAGATGACAATCTGCAGGTGTATAGCGGTTTTCAAGCACGCGATCAAATTTTTACGCAGCTAGTGCCACAGCGTACTTTCAAAGTAGGTTTTAGTTATAGCATAAAGTAGGGAGAGATGTAGGGTAGGTGATTTAAATTGCTGTTGTACACAGGATATTATGAGAAAGGGCTGCTGAAGAGTGGTCCTTTTTTAGTTAAAAATGCAAAATCGGAACTCAATGGGATGCAGGTTTGCAGTATTTTGAAACAGTGAAAGAATTAACGACTGAGCTTTGTATTGCCTATTATCTCTACATTCTTTCAGGTACTCCTATTCCCAACAGATTAAAACCGTGTTTAATGGTATCGCCTACTGCTTGAGACAGGGCTAGTCTAAACCCACGTACGTCTTCATCTTCTACACCAAGTATGACATGCTCGTGGTAGAATTTATTGAAAGCCTTTGCCAGTTCGTACACCGCATTGGCAATCTCGCTTGGGTTGTAGTTGTTAGCCGCTGCATTTACGGCGATAGGGTAGGAGTTCATTAGTACAATGAGGTCTTTCTCCTCTGCAGCTAGAGCCGTAGGCTTTACAAATGCTGTACTCTTACCTGTTTCGTCTGCCGCACGCAGTATAGAGTTGATACGTGTGTAGGTGTACTGTATAAATGGTGCTGTATTTCCTTGAAAATCAATTGATTCCTTCGGGTCGTACATCATTCGCTTTTTAGCATCTACTTTTAGCAAGTAGTATTTGAGAGCACCCATTCCAAGTGTTTCGTATAGAGCGGTTAATTCCTCAGTAGACATGCCTTCGGTCTTGCCCAGTTCTTCGGTTTGCTTTTGGGCAGTGGTTACTACTTCCTCCATTAGCTCATCTGCATCTACCACAGTTCCCTCGCGGCTTTTCATCTTTCCTTCTGGTAGATCAACCATTCCGTAGCTCAAGTGGTACAGACCATCTGCATAGGGCTTATTCAGCTTCTTTAGGATGAGTTGCAATACCTTGAAATGGTAGTCTTGCTCGTTGCCCACCACATAGATAAATTTATCCATCTTGAAGTTAGCATATTTGAGGTCTGCTGTACCTATATCTTGGGTGATGTATACTGAAGTACCGTCGGCACGTTGTACTATTTTCTCATCCAGTCCGTCGTCGGTCAGGTCTATCCATACGCTGCCATCGTCCTTAGTGAAAAATGCTCCAGATGCGAGGCCTTCTTGTACCATAGCTTTTCCCAGTAAGTAGGTGTCAGACTCGTAGTATATCTTATCAAAAGATACTCCTAGACGTTTGTATGTAGCATCAAAACCGTTGTACACCCAGCCATTCATCTTCTTCCATAGAGCAATGACTGCTTCATCTCCATCTTCCCATTTCTGTAAGGTGGTTTTTACCTCGGCACCTATAGTACTGTGGTTGTTAAAGTAGTTGTTCTTGTATTCTGACTTGAAGGCTTTGGCCAAGTCAGCTCCTTCTTTTATGTATTTTTTTGCTTCGTTAGAGGTCTTGAATGTTGCTAACTGTGCTTCTCCTTCTGATGTGTCAATCCACGTAGCATATTCTATTTGAAATTTTTTCTCAAACTCTACATAGTATTTCCCAACCAAGTGGTCTCCTTTTAGGCCAGAACTTTCCGGCGTTTCACCATTTCCCCATATTTGCCAGGCTATCATACTTTTACAGATATGAATGCCTCGGTCATTTACCAAGTTGTTTTTTACTACATCGTATCCGTTGGCAGCGAGTATCTCACAATAGGAGAATCCCAATACGTTATTGCGAATGTGTCCTAAGTGAAGCGGCTTATTGGTGTTCGGAGAGGAGTATTCTACGACTACTTTCTGTCCTTTGCCTATGGTAGGTATAGTAATACCACTTGCTACTCTTTTTTTGGCAACTTCTAGCCAATAATCATCGCTCAATTCTAAGTTCAAGAAACCCTTTACCACATTGTAGTCTTCTATTTCGGCTACGTGCTCTATTAGGTAGTCGCCTAATTCTGCTGCGGTGTCTTCTGGTTTTTTGCGGCTATGTTTCAGGTACGGAAATACCACAAAGGTGTAGTCGCCAGCAAATTTTGCATTGGTGTTTTCGAAAGAAATTTCTCCTTCGGTAATCGTATAAAGGTTAGCGAGTGCTTCTTTTGTTTTGGCTCCTATAGTAGCGAGTATATCCATTATTTCTTGATCGGCGAATTGGGTTCGGCAGCTATTGCCTTGTGTATGGTTCTTTCTAAATACTTTGGAAAAAATTTATTCATCCAAAATATGAGTCTTCCTTGTTTGTTGGTAAGCATAAAATCCTTGCGGTCTCGTATGGCTTGCAAAATATCCAGAGCTACATCATGTGCTTTGTCCATTTTGCTCTCATCTGCGGGTGTATCTCCTTGTACAGATCCATCGGCAAGTTTTGCGTTGTAGCGTATGTTACTGGCGGTGAATCCTGGGCAGGCTACAAGTGTATGCAGTCCTCTACTCATGTATTCCATCCGTAGGCTTTCAAATAGGCCATTCATAGCAAATTTGGATGAGGCATAACCAGAGCGTCCGGGTAATCCTTTAAAACCCGTTACAGACGATACGGCTACGAGGCTGCCTTTGTTTTTGAGTAATTGGGGTAAAGCCGCTTGGCTGCAATACACCGCTCCCCAAAAATTGACGTCCATTATTCCACGTAGTACATCCGATTTTACTTCTTCAAAAGGAGCACGCATACTGATGCCTGCATTATTGATAAGGATATCTATGCTGCCCAGTTGATCTATGCTTTGTGTAATAAAACGATGGCAGTCTTCTTCCTTGGTTACGTCTGTGGCTATTACCACTACGTTCACACCAAAGGCTTCTTCTAGTTCTTGTTGTAGTACTATGAGTTTGTCTAAATTGCGAGCTGCTATAGCAAGGTTTGCACCCGCTTTGGCCGCTTCTCTAGCTATGGCTTCGCCTATGCCACTGCTGGCACCAGTTATTAGTATATTTTTTCCCTTGAGCGAGTCCAATGTTCTATTTCTTCCACTTTACACTGCAACCTACAGCAGGTACTTCGGCGTAGTCTGGTTCCATACCGTCTAGTGTATCTTCTATAGCATCTTCCAAAAACACACGTGTTACCATGTGCTCGTTTTCCCAATTGTCATCTATGGCTCCTTGGTATACAAGCTCACGCTTACTGTTAAACACAAATACCTCTGGAGTACGCGTAGCACCTAGTTTTTTGGTGATTTTTTGGTCTTCGTCGTGTAGGTAGGGAAACGGTAGATTCAACTGTTTTGCAAGGTCTTTCATGGCATCAAACGAGTCTGCAGGATATTGCTCTGCATCATTTGCATTGATAGCAATAATACCGAGGTTATCTTCTTCATACTGGTTTTGAAGTTTTATAAGTCTACTCCAGTATGCCCGAGCATATGGACAATGATTGCAGGTTACTACAAGTACAAGTGCTGTCCTATCTGCAAAGGTAAACTTGTTGTACATCTTGTTTTTGGTGCCTTTTAGCTCAAAATTGAACAGTTTTTTTCCGATCTCCATGGGATGGCAAAGGTAAGGGAATGGTAGGAATGATGTTAAGGATTTTTTTAGTAGGTTTTTTCTATGTAGGAATGTAGCAAGTTCCAAGAAAACCAAAAAATGGATATTTGTTGAAAGGCCAGTAGTTGGAGAAATAATTTTGTGAAATAATGACAAAAACAAGACAGTAAGTATTCGACTTTTGGTAAGAGGGTGCTATATTTTTGGACAACAAAATGTACAACAACAACAATTTTTTTAGGAATTTGTCTTCTAGTCTGTGGTAGCGTTTTAGCAAAAGAAAAAGTTACCAAACAGCGTGATAAGCTTAGGTTCGGTTATGGGACTGTTAAGTCTGCAGTGGTTAAGAACACGGATGTAGATGGCAACGTTACCATTGAGAGTATAGAGATTCAATGCTTCAATAAGGGCTTAATGAAATGTCGTGCATCTGGGATAGCTAACTCCGGTGCTACCAACGAGCTCGATGTTTTTAGTGAAGAATTTACCCTAGCGGAGAGGGCTGTTGCCGAAAGAGTTTTATTGGATGGAGATGGCCAAATTACAGGTGGAAGTTTGTCGGGACGAACCTCTGAAGTAATGCAGTTTGTGAATACAGAAAACGGCACTTCGTACTTTCGTAAATTCTCCTATGTTTGGATAACTAATGAGGACGGTAGTATTAGCAGTGCATTGGATGTCTCAGACCAATACTAGAATTAACTTATACCAACTATAAAAAGAAATAATCATGAAATTTAAAATTATAACGATAGCCATATTCGCTCTCATTGCGATAGACTGTTCTGCTACGAGAATAGAAATTAATAAAGAAAGAATAGGAGGAGATGGTAGTGGGAATTACGATGTTGTAAAAAGAGATCAGAAGGATGTAAATGCAAGAGATGCTGATGGCAATGAGATTGTTGTGAAAAGCACGATTAATATTTTTTGTGCAGATGCAGGCCCGAATAGCTGCCCGAATAACATAGCTTATACTGATGGAGATAAAGGCGATGTGCCGTCTTTACGCGGTAGTTTTACATTAGAAGCAATTAATGCTGCTCAAGGTATTCTTGATAATGCAGAGTATCAAAGTTCATTTGGAGAGGGTCATGGGGATGATAAAGGTTCCATTGTAACCCCAGATGGAAAGAAATACTATTATACGGTTTCTTGGGATACAAACTCTTCCAATGATGCAACTATAAAGATGACGTTCGAAGATGCTCCATAGCATACCCAAATCAAATAGGTACAGTACAAGAAGGAAGATATTAATGATCTTCCTTCTTTTGTTTGGTAGCGAATATAGCTTCTCACAAGTGCTAGATTCGGTTATATTTCTCGATGAAATTCCGATAACCCAGAGCATCGTATCAAGAGTTGTAGCTGTGAGACCCGATAATGACAATGGTGTTTATCTCTCTTTTGTGAAGGGGAATAAATTTCATTTATACCATTATGTTCATAGTCGGAATGAAATGACAAAAAGTATTTTTAAATTGGACAAGAATTATTCTAAAGGGAATAGACCTCATGATTTTGTACTGTCAGATGAGTTTGTTTACGTCTTGTTTGATAGAAGAATAAGTTGTCTTTCCAAAAAGAAAATGAAAGAAGTGTCGTCTTTTAATCCGGGGAATGCCGGGTATGTGTTCTTGAGTGGCAATCATCTGATAACCGGGCTTTACTACAACTATCACCCGCTCAGCAGTATTCCTAAAGCGGGGCTGCGAAAATTTGATTTAAACGGGAATTTAATAGACAGCATTGATTTGAAAGTGCCATTCCCAGAGTATACCCATCATAATCCTCAAAAGTTAATTTCTTTCAATGGAGAAAAATTTATTTTCCCTTTGTTCAATGGATTAAATTTTATTGTGGTAGATAGCAATTTTATAACCGTAGATACTGTGAGTCTCTCGGTAGATAAGTATGATTCTATGTGGGTGTTGCCGTCTAAAGCACTCAGCGTTTCGGTAGCCAGAAATATGGACGATCTCTCACTTTATTGGGGTTTTATGGATGATGCTAACTTTCGAAAAATAGCAAGAACAGAATACGTAGAATTTGTGGATTCAAACAATTTATTAATCCGTTGGTATAGCCGAGATACCACAAAGGGTACTTCAAATAGGTACACACTCAATCTAATCAATACCAACAATACTTGGCAACCAAACAGTTCTGCAGCTCATCTTGAAACTCCCATTCCTTTTGACACAAGCAAAAAACTGTTTTCAGGAGGAATGCCATTGTTTTCTCACAGTCATTTGATTGCTTACACTCGAGATTTTATGTATCAAGTTAAAATTGATATTCCGTATATAGAAGATTTGTCCTATAGAACATACTTCAACAAAAAGAAAGAAATGGAGAAAGTATTGGATCCAGTTATTTCTCTTTTCATTTTCAAATATGAATAAGTATGTGTTTTATTGGGTGTGTTGTTCTCCGGTGGCTGTGCCGTTTTTAAAAATAAAACGGTTAGTGACTACCCTCAGATACAAGTGTGCAATATCTATAACGACTCATTACTAGTTACACTACCAGAGAAGGTTACTATTCTTACGTTTATTAGAGAACCTAGTTGTACGGGTTGTAAGGAGAACCTTGCAATATATTTGAATGGCTTAGGCAGGAAATTCAATAAATGTATCATTCTAGGAAAATCTGAAAGTGTTCTACATAAAAAAAGTTACAATCTTTATCTTGAAGAAAAATTTAAGAAAAATTTCCAAATATATTATTCCCTTAGTATGAGTGATTTAGAGTTTAAGTTAAACGAAAGTGAATATAATTTTGACTATAGGAAAAATCCCTTTGTAGTTGTTATATCAGATTATGGAAAGCAAGTAGACGTGTATGAGTACGATAAGATTTTTAATAATGTCTTTATAAAACAGTCATTTAAGGACTCCATAAAAGGATTTTAATTACGTGGCAAAAATTGCTTTTTCAATGTATACAGTTGCTTTCCTGAGCAAGTAAGAGTAATTGCATAAAGCTAAGGTACAAAAAAATCCAACAGACTTTCGACTATTGGATTTGTATATGGTAATCAGAAACGATTTATTCCTACGCTTCTTTCTTTTCCTTTTTTGCTTTGGCCTTCTCTTTTTTGAAGGTCAATTCGTCTTTCTTCTTATCATAGTTCACAGCGATTATATCACCTTCACTGACATCAGATTTTAGAATTTCTTCGGCAAGAGGATCTTCCAAGTACTTTTGTATTGCTCTGTTGAGCGGTCTAGCACCAAAGGCTGAATCAAACCCTTTTTCGGCGAGGTACTCTTTGGCAGACTTACTTAATTTTATATCAAAACCGATCTGATGTATGCGAGTAACTAACTCAGCTACAGATAATTCAAGGATTTTAGTAATATCTTCTTTTTCTAACGAATTGAAAACAATTACATCATCTATTCTATTCAAAAACTCTGGAGAGAAGAAACGCTTTAAGGCTGTTTCTATAACTCCTTTAGAACTGATATCTGCACTAGCAGTTTTGGCACTCGTACCAAATCCTACTCCAGAACCAAATTCTTTGAGTTGACGACTACCTATGTTAGACGTCATAATGATAATTGTATTTCTGAAATCTACCTTTCGTCCAAGACTATCTGTCAGGAAACCCTCGTCTAGCACCTGTAGCAGTAGGTTGAATACATCTGGGTGAGCTTTCTCTATCTCATCAAACAAGATAACCGAGTACGGCTTGCGTCTTACTTTCTCCGTAAGTATGCCGCCTTCCTCATATCCTACGTATCCCGGAGGAGCTCCCACAAGACGAGACACAGCAAATTTCTCCATATACTCACTCATGTCTATTCGGAGCAATGCATCCCTGGAGTCAAACAGGTACTTGGCTAGTGTCTTAGCCATCTCTGTTTTACCTACACCCGTACTACCCAAGAATATAAATGAACCAATTGGTTTATTTGGAGCCTTAAGACCCGCACGTGTACGCTGAATGGCTTTAGTAAGCTTAGCTACAGCTTCGTCTTGACCTATCACACTTCCTTTTAGCTCATCGCCCATTTTAAGCAGTCGATTTCCTTCTTTTTGTTGGATACGCTTGGTCGGTATGCCCGTCATCATTCCGATGACATCTGCTACATCGTCTTCTGTTACGGTATAGCGTTGGGTTTTACTTTCTTCTTCCCACTTAGTTTTCTCTGTCTCTAGATTTTCAAGTAGTGATTTTTCCTTGTCCCTAAGGCGAGCAGCTTCCTCGTATTTTTGGCTTTTAACCACACGATTTTTTTCTTCTTTTATCTCTTCTATCTTTCCTTCTAGTTCCAAGATATCTTGAGGTACGTGGATATTGCTCAAATGAACTCTAGCACCTACTTCATCCATTACGTCTATAGCCTTGTCTGGCAGATGACGATCTGTAATATAGCGTACACTCATTTTTACGGCAGCGTCAAGCGACTCGTCAGAGTATGTTACACTGTGGTGGTCTTCATATTTATCTTTTATATTGTTGAGTATCTCAAGCGTTTCTTCTGGGTTGGTAGGTTCTACCATTACACTTTGAAATCTTCGCTCTAGAGCTCCATCTTTTTCAATATACTGACGGTATTCGTCCAAGGTAGTTGCACCCACACATTGTATTTCGCCTCTGGCTAGTGCCGGTTTGAACATGTTGGATGCGTCGAGTGAGCCACTTGCTCCACCTGCACCTACAATAGTGTGTATTTCATCTATAAAGAGAATAACATCATCTGTTTTTTCCAATTCTGTCATCACTGCTTTCATTCGCTCCTCAAACTGTCCCCTGTATTTAGTGCCTGCAACAAGGCTGGCTAGGTCGAGGGTAACTACTCGCTTATCAAAGAGTACACGAGATACTTTACGTTGTGAGATTCGGAGGGCAAGACCTTCAGCTATAGCTGTTTTCCCTACACCAGGTTCCCCTATGAGTATGGGATTGTTTTTCTTACGTCTACTCAAAATTTGAGAAACACGTTCTATTTCCTTTTCGCGACCTACGATAGGGTCCAATTTGTCAGCCTCTGCCAGTTTTGTCAGGTCTTTTCCAAAATTGTCGAGTACTGGCGTTTTGCTTTTGCTCTTAGTTCCTGGCTTATTTGGTGCAGAAGATTTGCTGCTTTCCTCATTGTAAAAGTCTTCTGGAGAGTCTGTGCTCATTTCTATGGTGGTATCTGGAAGTTTATCTTCCATAGCACTTTTGAACAAATCGTAGTCTACTCCAAACTGATTCAATATCTGCGATGCTACATTGTCTTCGTCTCTAAGAATGGAGAGTAACAAATGCTCTGTACGAATGACATCGTCTTTGAATATTTTTGCTTCTAAGTATGTGATTTTCAGTGCTTTTTCTGCCTGTTTGGTCAATGGAATATTGCCAATATTGGTAGACTTCCCTGTGGTGTCTCGTATACTATCCTCTACTGCTTTTTTCAACCGTAGCATGTCTATGCCCATACTCTTTAAGTGACGTATAGCTTTGCCGTCTCCTTGACGGATAAGACCTAGAAGAAGGTGCTCTGTGCCAATATAGCTATGGCCCAAGCGGATAGCTTCTTCTCTGCTGAATTGAATGACTTCTTTTACTCCTGGTGAAAACTGTGCTTCCATTATATATATCTATCAACAAATATAAGACCAAAAAGGTGTGACCTTCCACCATATTTCTGCAACAATTGGAAGTGACTATATTTTTAGAACGACTTTGACTATGTCAAAATTGAGTTATGAGCATCCTGTAGTTGATAACTATAAAAAGTGTGCTTATCAGCCGTTTGTCTACACAAGGGTTTATGACCTAAAACGCGTAAATTCGTAAAACACGATGGGCTAAAAATAATGATGTGGATAAGATGAGTCTGATAGTAAGCATATTAGATATTACGGTTGAGATTATCAACGCTCAGTGCACATTTTAGATGACCCTGTGGATAAGTAGAAATACCCAAAGTATTTGAAGGATAGGGTTGCAAACCGCATTATTTTTGACCAGAATAAAAACGGAGAACACCGTTATTTACCAAGTAAAAAAATTGAATAATTACACAACGAATGGATAATAAACGAGTAGCAAATAAGAAGAAGACAACAACCTTTGGCAATATGGATATGTCTAAACTTCAACCGCAAGCTCGAGACTTGGAGGAAGCAGTACTTGGAGCCATGATGCTCGAAAAATATGCCCCAGAAAAAGTAGCCAGTTATCTCAAGAAAGAGGCATTTTACGTGGAAGCCCACCAGTACATCTACGAAGGAATCATTCAGCTATTCACCGATGGTCATCCGATAGATATACTTACGGTTACGGAGCAACTTCGAAAGAATGGAACGCTTGAAGCGGTAGGAGGAGCCTACTATGTTACAACGCTCACCAATAGAGTGAGTAGTGCTGCTAATATAGAATACCATGCTCATATCGTGATACAAAAGAGTATACAGCGACAGTTGATCACGGTAGCTGGTGAGATTGGAACCAAAGCTTTTGAGGAAACCTCGGATGCTTTTGAATTGCTCGATCAGTCGGAGAAAAAACTCTTTGAGATAAAGAATGAGAGTATGACTAAGAGTTATGATACCGTTACGGATCTTATAGCCAAGGCCATAAAAGATATAGAAGAAAGTAAAGCCGACGGAGAAGAAGGCCTTACGGGTGTTCCTACCGGTTTTACAGAGTTAGACCGAATGACCTCGGGATGGCAAAAGAGTGATTTGATAATACTTGCTGCTCGTCCTGGTATGGGTAAGACGGCCTTTGTATTATCCATGGCTCGCAATGCAGCGGTACTTGCCAAAAAGAATGTAGCCATATTCTCCCTAGAGATGAGTAGTCTGCAATTGGTTAAGAGGCTGATAGCTTCTGAGGCAGAACTTAGTTCTGAAAAAATAAGAAGTGGTAAGTTAGAAGAGCACGAGTGGCAGCAGCTGCATACACGTATCAGTACGATAGAAGATGCAGGTATTTTTATAGATGATACGCCAGCACTTACAGTACTCGATCTCAAAGCAAAAGCACGGAGAATGCAACGCAAACGTGGGTTAGATATGATTATCATTGATTACTTACAGTTAATGCGTGCCGAAGAAGGCAACAAGTCTGCAGGTAATCGTGAGCAAGAAATTTCATACATATCGCGTTCGCTCAAAGGGCTTGCCAAGGAACTCAATATTCCAGTAATAGCACTGGCACAGCTAAGTAGAGCTGTGGAACAACGTCAAGACAAACGACCGATGCTATCCGATTTGAGAGAGTCTGGATCCATAGAGCAAGATGCGGATTTGGTGACGTTTATCTTCCGTCCGGAGTATTACGGTATCACACAAGACGAAGAAGGAAATGATAATGAAGGCCTAACAGAAATAATTATACGTAAGCACAGAAATGGTTCGCCAGGTACAGTTAATCTTAAGTTTATCAAGCATTTTGGTAAGTTCTCCGATTGGGGATACAGTGACTTTGGTCCAGATACGTTTACCGATAATAGCGTAACGATGCCAAGTAAGATGAATGATATGTCACCCTACGAACCGGACGGAGATGTGCCGTTTTAGGGAACTAGAAAACTATCTCCACAGTGTAATCTTCTCTATCTGTATGGGAGATTATGAGGATAACGTTGAGGAATAGGTGCATTGCAAATGCAATCACTTGCAAAAAAACCGATGCTTTCGCATCGGTTTTTTTTAGGTTTATTTTTCTTACTCGGTAATAAATTTCCCTTTCATCATGCCCCAATGGCCTGGGTAGGAGCAGATAAACGCGTAGTCTCCTGCGGCAGGTGTGGTAAAGGTGAAGTATTTTGTTTCGCCTATTTGCACTACTGGTGAGTGTGCTATTACATTTTTATCGTCTGGATTTACGTATCCATTTTCTTTGAAACTCAAACCGCCTTGTCCTACCTCATTGGCTGTTCCTTCTTGTATGAAAGCAATGTTGTGTGGCATGGTAGCGTCTGTACTTTGGTTTTCTAGAGCTATGGTGAGTTCTTTGCCTGCGGGTACTTTTATACGCTTGGTATCAAAACGCATTTCGCTCATATTGGCACCTGTGGCTACTACATAGATCGTATCGCTTTGGTCTACCGGTATAGTTGCTGTCACCGGTGTTGTACTTAGTTCTTGGCTTTCGGCAGAGCCGAAACCGTCTTTTTGTCCTCCGTTACACGCTATAAGTGATAGGGCTAGTACGCTGAGTGTTATATGGTTTGTCATTTTTTGAATAATCCTTTTAGTTTATCTTCTGCTTGCTTTTTGAGGTTTTGTTTTTGTTTGTCGGCCTCTTCCTTTATTCGTTGTTCTGCCTCTTTTTTCTTTAAGGCTATTTCGGCCTCTAGTTTTGCTTTGGCTTCGTCTGCACGTTTTTTGGTCGCGTCTTTTATTTTATTGATCTCGTCTGTAGCCCGCACTTTGGCTTCTTCTTTCCTTTTAGAAACTTCATTACTAACCGTACTCTTTATGTTTTGTTTTACAGAAGATTTTATCTCTTTCAGATTGAGTTTAACGTCTGGCTTTTTGAATGTTCCTACTATGTTTATGGCTAGATCTAAGAAATCTTTTGGGTTGATTTGTAGGTTACCGAAACGTGTACCTGCAGTAAGTCCGTTGACTATGCTCGTCTCATTTTTGATATAGGTACTGGGTATGCTGAGTATTCCCTTGTAGTCGATAGAGCCATCTAGCTTGGAGATGCCATCTATCGATAGTTTGGAGCTATCTATGAACATATCAAAGGGAGAAACGAATAACTTTCCGTCTTTTATACGGAAGGCCAGTAAACAGTCGCTTAGTTTTTGTACGTTGAAGTGATTGGTGCCCAGTTGGGTATCTATGCCTTTTAATACATCTAGTTTTTCTACGGTTATGTTTTCCAAGTTGAGTGACCCTCCCAAGTTGATGCTTTCCAGTTTGGGAGACATGTCATTATTGAGGTCAGTGGCCATCGTGATTTTGGCAGTAGTCATTGCCTGTATTTGATCGGCAATCGGAGCGAAGGCCCGTACTACTTTAAATTTAGCAAGCAAGTCAGCTACTTTTATATCGGAGTAGGATATATCAAAGTTAGCTAGAGGTTTTGTAATATCATAGGTATAGGCTCCTTTGAGATTTACCCTACCACCCAACAGATCTGTCGTAATATCTTGTAATTGCAGTGTACTGTTTTCTACTCCTATTCTTCCATTAAAATTGGTTAGCTCAAGGTCATCATACTGGAGTTTGTCTATGGATGCAGTAAGGTCCAACTTTACATCTCCGGGTATTTCTACCAGCGACAGTTCCACTGTTTCTCTATCAGATGCTGCCTCAGTCATAAAATCATTGACATTCAAGTTTTTGGATGCAAGAAAGGCACTGCCTGTGAGTGTTTTGTCATCCAGTAGATAGGCGAAGAAGTTGTCGAATTTTCCGGAGAAATTAATGTCATTCTTACCAATTGTACCATCCATTACGGGTATGTTTACCATTTGGTTACGCACTACAATTTTTGCGTTTTTCACGTCCAAAGGCTCGCTCATATCCGTTGTTTTGTATACGAGGTTTTGAGCATTTACCGTTCCATTGGATGTGAATTTATCAATAGATGAAGCGGTAATATCGTTTACCCTGCCTTTTATTTTTATATCTGCGTCTAGCACACCGCTTATCTCCGTTCCATCTAGCGGTATTATTTTATTCAGGTTGGTAAGGTCTAGTTTGCCTTGTGCATCTGCTTCCAGAAGTGTGTTGCCAACTATGTCTTGCAAATTGAGTTTCAGATCAAACGGATCGTTCTCCATTTTGAAATGCATTTTTTGTAGATCAATAACGGTGTGGTCTGTATTGCCATCTTTGCTGTATACGTGAAGGTCTAGATCTATATCTTTCATGGGTAACGGAAGATCGGGATATTTGAAATAGCCACGATCTATTTGAAGAGTTAAGTCGTATGCAGGAAATGAGGTCTCGTTGTAGACACCTTTGAATGTAGCATTCATTTTGGCCGTACCTTTGGTTTGCATCGCTGCAAAGTCAGACGTGTAGATAGCAGGAATAAGCGTTAAGAACTCATTTAGGTTAGGGTTTTTAGTACTTATGTCCAAATTGAAAATGATGTCATTTTCTAGGAGTTGTATGAAACCTCCTAAGTCAGCTTCCAATCCGTTTATAGTGAGTTTGTTTTCGGGTAGTGCGTATTTAGAATTGGCAAGGTCTAGTGCAATAGTGCCGCCTTGACTGAGTTTCCATTTATTGAGATAGGCTATGTCATCTGATATTACAAGTAGTTCTGCTATAGTTGTCTCTGCGTCGAGCACAAAAGACTGCGTACTGAAACTACCAGATGAGATGTGCTCCACACCGTGTAGTTGTATGTCGATATTAGATGCCGCATCCAAATAGTCAAATGTCCCGTTTTCGATGACTACTTCAGAAAGCTCAAAGTTGAGGATATCATTTGAGCCAGATTCGCTGGTGTCTTTACTGGCGAGTACATCTAAATTGCTTGTGCTGTCGTTTAGGGTTTCTATGTGTATGAATGGAGCATCTAAACGAATGCTTTTGAAAATGTACTGCTGCACTTTGTAAAACTGCATTAAGTCAAATGAGAGTTCCAATTTAGCTACAGCAAATAAGGTGTCGTTTGCAAACACACTGTCTTGGTAGACCACTGATATGTCTTTGAAAGAGAGGTGGAGATTTGGGAAAGACTTAACTATACTGATGCCGATATTGGGGTTAAAATCTAGCTTCGCTCGTAGATTTTTATTGGCTTCTGTTCTTACGGTTTCTATTATTTTGTCTTTGAATAAATAGGGTAAAAATATAGCAGCTCCAAGAAGCAGAACGAGCAGTATGGTAGTACTTAAAATAAACTTTTTCATGCGTTATTAAAGGTGATATTTCTAATAGCTACAAGTCTACAAAACAAGCAAGAATACAGCATCATGAATCGGTCATAAGTTTACATTTACCTGATGGTAAATGTAAGACTCTAACAGTAATCTGCCATAAAAAGTAGATTAGAGATAAAATGGAATAAAACAAAGAAAACCAGCACTAACGTGATGGTTTTCTTTGTTGAAATTGGATTATGTGCAGTAATTCAATTCCTGCACATAATCCAATAATAGGTGCGAATCGCTATGTAGGCCTAACTATGAAAGGGATACTCGTAACTGCTGGCAGCTACAAATGTCTCTTTGATGGTACGCATAGATGTCCAACGCATAAGATTAATAGGTGCACCTGCTTTATCGTTGGTGCCACTACCTCTAGCTCCACCAAATGGCTGCTGACCTACAACTGCTCCTGTTGGTTTATCATTGATATAGAAATTACCTGCTGCATTTCTAAGTGTGTACAATGCTAGGTTGATATCGTTTCTGTCTTGAGCAAAGATAGAACCCGTAAGAGCGTACTCAGATGTCTCATCCAGTAGTTTCATTGTTTCTACAAATTGGTCGTCTTCGTATACGTAGATAGTAAGTACTGGACCAAATAATTCTTCGCACATTGTGGTGTACTTAGGGTTGCTTGTCTCTATTACTGTAGGCCGAATGAAGTAACCCTCACTATCGTCATAGGATCCACCCGCTATTATTTCAGCGTCGTTAGCATCTGCTACTCGATCTATGTACTGGCTTAGTTTGGTGTATGATTTTTTATCTATTACAGCATTTATATAGTTGCTGAAATCTTCGGTAGTACCCATTTTAAGCTTATTGGTGTTTTCAATAAGCATAGGCTTTAGTTCTGCCCACATACTTTTCGGGATGTATGCCCTACTTGCTGCACTGCATTTTTGTCCTTGAAACTCAAAAGATCCACGTACCAAGGCTGTATTTACTTGCTTCACATTCGCACTTTTGTGCACCATTACGAAGTCTTTGCCTCCAGTTTCTCCAACTACACGTGGGTAGCTTCGGTATTTCGCAATGTTGTCGCCTATCGTTTTCCAAATATGACGGAATACGCCTGTACTTCCCGTAAAGTGGATGCCTGCAAAATCTCTATGGTTAAATACTACTTCTCCTGTAGTCGGTCCATCTACATATATTAGATTGATAACACCATCGGGCAAACCTGCTTCTTTGAAAAGTTCCATAATCACCTGAGCACTATAAATCTGAGTCTCTGCTGGTTTCCATACGATTGTATTTCCCATCATAGCAGGAGCTGCACACAAATTGGCACATATACTCGTAAAATTGAATGGAGTAAGAGCAAATACAAAACCTTCTAGTGGTCTGTACTCAAGTTGGTTCCATACACCCGGAGAATTCTCTGGTGGTTGTTGAGCGTATATTTCGCTCATGTACTGCACATTAAACTTAAAGAAATCAATCATTTCACAAGCTGCATCTATCTCAGCTTGCATAGCATTCTTAGATTGAGCTAGCATGGTAGCCGCATTCATTTTATCTCTGAACGGGCCTGCTAGAAGCTCTGCTGCTTTCAAAAAGATAGCGGCTCTTGCTTGCCACGGCATGTTTGCCCAAGATTCTTTAGCTGCAAGTGCTGCATCTACAGCTGCTGTTACGTGACTTGCATTTCCTCTGTTAAAAGTACCCAGGTTATGACTGGTCTCGTGTGGTGGGTGCATACTTACTTTTTCGTCCGTATATACTTTTTTGCCACCAATGTACATGGGTATGTCTACCTGTGTACTTTTCATTTCTTGAATTTTGCTTTTCAGGCTTTGCGTTTCAGCAGTACCCGGAGCATAATCTCTTACCGGTTCGTTTACCGCGGTTGGTATTTTTACTATTTGGTTCATTTCGCTAATAAGTTTTTTTCTACGTCTTTAAAAAATTTCCAGTTGCCAAAATCGGGCATCGGGGCATACAAATTTAAATCTTCTTTGGTCACGGGGTGAAGGAATGATAGACCGAGTGCATGCAAGTATATACTCTTGTCTGCTGTGGGTTTGGTTTGGCCATACTTTACATCGCCTACTATTCCAGTAAAGGTCCTGGCAAGTTGTACGCGTATCTGATGCGGTCTACCTGTTACTGGGTTTACTTTCACTAGAAAACAGTGGTTGGCAGTATTGATATATTGGTAGTGGAGTATGGCCTTCTTACTTCCTTCTCGCTCTTCTTCGTACAGTTTCGTACGGTTTTGTTTTGGATCTTTTTTGAGCCAATGGGTAAGTGTGCCTGCCATTGGTTGTGGTTTTCTGCGTATGAGTGCGGTGTATGTCTTGGTGATGGTTCTATCCTTGAACTGAGCATTCATGCGTACGAGTGCCTTACTCGTTCTAGCAAAGAGAACAATACCTGTCACATTGGTGTCTAGTCTGTGAATACAGCCTATAAAGACCGCTCCAGGTTTATTGTATTTTTCTTTGATATACGCTTTTACGTGCGTCTCCAAAGACGGAAGCCCATGCTCATTATCTTGCACTACTAGACCTGCAGGTTTGTTTACGGCAATAAGGTGATTATCCTCGTAGATTACATATAATTTCATTTACGTAGTGCAAAGGTAAGCATTAACCAAGGAGACTTAAAAGGGTGAGCTAATTAAACAACGTAGCTCTGCCAAAAACTTTGCAGATAGGACAGGCTAGAGGGTCGTGACCTCGAGCAGGGCAGTATTTTCTGCCAAAGAATATAATCTGCAGATGCACACTGTTCCATGTTTCTACAGGGAAAGCAGCTTTAAGGTCTTTTTCGGTCTTGTCTACATTCTTACCCGTACTAAGTTTCCAGCGGTAGGCCAGTCTGTGTATATGTGTATCTACTGGGAACGCCGGTACGCCAAAAGCCTGGCTCATTACTACACTAGCGGTCTTGTGTCCAACTGCAGGCATAGCCTCTAGGTCTTCAAAGCTTTGAGGTACTTCGCCTCCATGTAGGTCGATGATCATTTGGCTAAGTCCAAATATGCCTTTACTTTTCATGGGGGATAAACCACATGGACGAATGATTTCCTTTATTTCTTCAACCGTCATCTTGACCATATCGTAAGGATTATCTGCTTTGGCAAAAAGTAAAGGAGTGATTTTATTCACCCGCTCATCGGTACATTGTGCAGAGAGTAACACCGCTATTAGAAGAGTGTAAGGGTCCTTGTGGTCGAGTGGTATTGGTACCACAGGAAACTCTCGCTCTAGTATCGTTAGTATTTGGTCAGCTCTTTCTTTATTCGTCATTTAATAGAGTATCAAAACGCCTGCCTATCCATTTGGTTTCGGTACACTCTGTTACGTGTCCTTTACGTATTTTGGAGGATACACCGTCATCATTGGTGTAGGTAAATTGAGGAGTATGACCAAAGTTCCATTCCCACGTGGTGTATTTTGAGGTTACCAGGTCATTTACTTCTGGATAGTCAGATGGTGCTATTTTTTGTATGCTTTTTACATTTAGATCGTGATGCAACGTATCCATTAGTGTAGTAAGGAAATCAGTTGTTTCTCCCAGGTCTGTCACCTCTCGCATATTCATCACTGGGCTACGCACAGAGTCAACAGCGTGTGTTTTTATAGCAAGTGGTTTCTCGGGTCGGATACTACCATTTAGTTTTAGGATATTGCTATCGTATAGTAATGTGCCATGATGCAGTATACGATTGGCTTTACTGTTTACGTGTTCAGCATTTCCGCTTACCTTGTGCTCGTTTACAAAAATATCGTTTCGGGGCGAAACAGAGTTGGGTATGCCAAGAGTAGTTAATGCTGTACTTATGGGTTTTATGTGTTCTCTGAAATTAACAAAGTCGGCTTCTTTGTTGCGAATAAAAGAAAAATTGATATTACCTAAATCATGAAAAACGGTTCCTCCTCCACTGAGTCTTCGCACTACCTTGTATTTGTTTTGGCCTTTGCATAGTGTCAATAAATTAACTTCTTTCCACGGGTTTTGATGCTTGCCAATTACCACACTGTCGTCGTTGATGTAGAACAAAAGAATATCTTCCTTACTATGAAGCACTAGGTATTCTTCTAATGCTAAATTTTGGAAAGAGTCGTTAGAAACGGACTGTAATATTTGTAATTGATTCAAAGTTAAGTGCAAAGAAAATTAAACATCTAGAAGTAGCGAGATGTATACCAAGTTTAAATCTGTTCTAACTAGGATTCTATTATCGTAAGATTTCAGGTTATTGGTAATGTCATGAGTAAAATTGATGCAGCGAGAAAATATTGTCTTGTAAAAAAAAGAAAGGGTAAAATGGATGTTAACCATACAAAATTCAAAAATATTTGCTTGATTATCAGTTAAATGTCTTTATTAGATAAATTATTGACATTATCATGACATTAATCTTGAGTAATTTTTAAGGAAACTACTTGTTAAATATTAAATAGCCATTAATTTTGTGTTATTAATGGGGGTTAATAAAGGATCTAGTCCGTTAAAAGACTAGATCGCCAGGTTTTCATATCTTTGAAAACCTGGTTTTTTTTGGCTAAATTTTCAGGAACTACAAATTATGTCAATAGAAAAAGAGTCAAAGGTTTTTCTTAGTCTAATTTCATGAAACTAAAAAAAACAAGAATATACTGATTTATACTGTCCTATCTAACTTCGAGGAAACGATTGGAATGCGATGAAAAAAGCAGAAGTATGGTTTCGGGAAGCTAAGAATGTACTAACCGCTATGGTGATATGTTGAAAGTTGTAAATTGTATTTTTGAAATATTCCTTAATTCTCTCTACTAGACAGCATTCTCACAATCTCTTCGAGATATCCCTTATCTCCTACTGTAGCACGAAAATTATTTAGGGCAGTTAGACTTTTAGACGTGTAATTTTGAGCGAGGTTTAAGGTAAAATCCATTGCACCGCTTTCATTCATTTTAGTTTTGATGAAATCGATTATTTCTACTTCTGACTCCGTATATACGGCCTCTATCTCTTGTTGGGTGTAAGCATCTATTCTACCCCACATCTCATTCCACAGATAGGTTTTTTTCTTTTCTAAAATATCGCCACCTATGCGTTTTCCTACTTTGGCAGTTTCTCCAAAACTATCTAAGTAGTCATCCATCAGCTGAAAGCCTAATCCAATAGAGATGCCCAACTCATATAATTTTTCACCTTCTTCTTTGTTCGCACCGCCCAATATTGCACCAGCTTGCAAGCTAAATCCCAGCAATACAGCAGTCTTCTGACGAATCATTTCCAAATACGCCTCGTTGCTTACCACGTGCATCTGCTCAAATTGCATATCATTCATTTGCCCTTCACAGAGTTCTCGAGCCATTGTATTGAAGAGTTTTAGTATTTCTACATTCCCTACGTCAGCTAGTTTTTCATATACTTCTATTTGGAGTAAATCTCCAGATAGTATGGCCGTAGCATTATCCCATTTGATATGTACGGTTTCTTGTCCTCTGCGGAGCGGAGAGTTGTCCATGATATCATCATGCAGTAACGTAAAGTTATGAAACATCTCTACTGCTTGTGCTATCTTCATTACTTCTGGCGAATAATCATCTTTGTATAGCTTGTAAGCAGCCAATACCATTGCCGGGCGAATACGTTTGCCACCCAAACCAAGTATGTAGCTAATAGGCTCATACACTGCTCTAGGAGAGCCGGGTTGGTTAATAATATCTGCGATGGCAGGTTCTAGGTCTTTAAGCAGTTGTTTTAGTTTTTGCACGTGTTAAAAGTAAATTAATGTTCCTCTGCAAATATGGTTTACGAATATCTCTCCTCAACAAACACAAAATCAATATTTCGTTTTGCTAGATCTGTGTTCTTTACGCGTATGCGAACACGTTGTCCCATAGCAAAAGATTTTTTGGTACGTTTACCTATGACCTTTTTCTTCTCTGGTAAGAAGGTATAGTGATCACCTTTCATATCGCGTAACCTCACCATTCCTTCACACTTATTTTCGAGGATTTCTACAAAAATCCCCCAATCGGTGACTCCACTAATGATACCGTCAAACTCTTCCCCTTTGAAGCTGGCCATATACTCTACCTGTTTGTACTTGATACTTGCACGTTCGGCACTGGTCGCTTTTTGCTCTTGCTTGCTACTGTGGCTTGCCATTTTCTCTACATCTCCGTAGTCAAATGATTTTTTCTTAGTAAGATAGTCGTGAAGCATTCGGTGTGTAATAAGATCTGGATACCTGCGTATGGGAGAGGTGAAGTGAGCGTAATGCTCGAATGCTAATCCAAAGTGTCCTATCTTTTTACTGGTATAGTATGCTTTCTCCATACTACGTATAGCGAGCGGTTGTAGAATATCACCTTCCATCGTTCCTTCTATCTTGGCTACCATTTCGTTTATGGATTTACTGTATGCCTTGTTACTAGACATATCTATTTTATGACCAAATTCCATAGCTGTTTCTACAAAGTCTGTCATTTTCTCTTGACTAGGTTCTTCGTGTACACGGTAGGGTAGTGGTGCTTTGTCGTTTTTGGTATAGAGGTGCTTAGCCACATACTTATTAGCCAATAGCATGTATTCCTCTATCATTTTGTGTGCGTCTTTACGTACCTTAGGTATTACAGCATTGGGCGTTCCTTGATCGTCCATCACAAATCGAAATTCGGTAGTTTCAAAGTTTATAGCTCCATTGTCGTATCGTGCATTTCTTAGTTTTAGAGCAATGTTATTCATGGTCTCCAGTTCTCTGGCATACGGACCTTGTTTGGCCTCTATTACTTTTTGAGCATCTTCATATGCAAACCTGTGATCGGAGAAGATGACTGTTTTTGCAAAGCGGTAGTTCCGTATACTGCCTTTAGCATCTAACTCAAATATGGCAGAAAAGGTCAATGATTCCTCGTGTGGTCTCAGCGAGCAGAGTCCGTTACTCAATCTTTCTGGAAGCATAGGAATAGTTCTATCTACCAGGTAGACCGATGTAGCTCTTTCTACAGCCTCTTGGTCAATGGTGTCACTTGGTGTCACATAATGCGATACATCTGCTATATGTACGCCTATTTCCACATTGCCGTTGGGCAAGGTTTGGAAACTAAGTGCGTCATCAAAATCTTTGGCATCTGCAGGATCTATCGTAAATGTGGTAATGTTTCTAAAGTCTTCTCGCTTGGCTATTTCTGCTGCAGGTATTTCTTTAGGGAAAGCATCTGCTGCTTGCTCTACTGCGTCGTCAAATTTTGTGTCAAAACCAAACTCCGCTACGATGGCGTGCATTTCTGCTGTATTCTCTCCAGATCGTCCCAGTATGTCTACCACTCGAGCATACGGGTTTTTAGCCTTAGCTGGCCAGTCTTTGAATTTAAAAATGACTTTATCTCCGTCTGTAGCTCCATTTAGGCGTTCTTTTGGCAAGAAGAAGTCGGTATGCATTTTATTGCCATCTGGAATGATAAAAAACGAATTTCCACCAGCAGATATAGTACCTACATACGTTTCTCTGGCCCGTTTTATTACGCGTGTTACAAAAGCTCTAGCCTTCGTCTTTCCTGCTAAATATTTCAGTCTTACGGCTACTTCATCTCCATCAAAAGAGTCGAGTGTATCACCCGATTTTATTTTGATGTCGTCATCTACATCTTCTACAACCAAGTATGCATCGCCGCGTGAGTTGAAGTCTAACTTGCCTATAATTTCATCTTCCGTCATTCTTTCAAACACGTATTTGCCTACTTCCGGTTGTTTTAGTTTACCATCTTTCACCAGTAGTTCCAGTGTATGGTTTACTTCTTTGTATGAGTGCT
>JAOKFZ010000050.1 GCA_028247315.1 Bacteroidia bacterium
GTGTATTCTTTGGTGCAAATCACGGCAGTAGATAAAACCGCAGCATCGACAAATGAAGAATTTGTGGAATTTGCATTCAAACGACAACTGAAATAAGCGGTAACTTGTTTACTAATAATATCACAAAAAGGTGGGTGCATTGCACCTACCTTTTTTTATTTGCATAATTATTAGAAAGAAAATGAGCGAAATAAAGACCATAGGAGTGTATACTAGCGGTGGAGATGCACCCGGTATGAACGCTGCAGTACGTGCTGTAGTGCGAACGGCTATCTATAAAGGCCTTAAGGTCAAAGGAATAAAAAGAGGGTATGAAGGGATGATAAGCAATGATATCATTGACTTAGATCGTCAGTCGGTAGCCAATATCATTCAACGTGGCGGAACATTCTTAAAGACCGCACGCAGTATGGCGTTTATGACATCCGAAGGCCGTGAGAAAGCAAACGAAAACTTACAGAGTCAACAGATTGATGCACTGGTTTGTATCGGGGGGAATGGTTCATACACGGGTGCCAATATTTTTAATCAAGAGTACGGTATGCCGTGTATCGGAATACCCGGAACCATAGACAATGATTTGTATGGCACAGATTATACTATAGGGTACGATACCGCTATAAACACAGCCTTAGATTCTATAGATAGAATACGAGACACAGCACACAGCCACGAACGCGTGTTTATTGTAGAAGTAATGGGACGCGATAGTGGTTTTATTGCTCTTGATGTGGCTATTGCTGGGGGAGCAGAAGGAGCCTTGATACCAGAAGATTTGGCAGATTGGGATAAGGTGATAACGCACTTTAATAGACCCAATAGACGTAAAAAATCATTCTCTATAATAGTAGTGGCAGAAGGCGATGAGCAAGGTGGTGCTTTGATACTCGAAAAAAGACTTACAGAACTATATCCCGATTTGAAAATAAGGAGTACCATATTGGGTCATGTGCAACGTGGAGGTAGTCCGAGTGCTAGAGATAGAATACTGGCATCTCGCTTGGGATCAGAAGCAGTAAAAGCTCTTCTTGATGGACAGAAGAGCGTAACCGTAGGTATAGTGAGTGATAAGGTGGTACATACACCATTTGATCTAGCTATTGCGGGTAAGAAGTCTGTAGACCCTGCACTGATAGAGTTGGCAGAGATACTGGCTATATAATCAGTAGATAGCGTAATTAAAAAGCCCGAATACAGTTATGTAATCGGGCTTTTTAGTTTGTGTTGTTGTCAATTACACGTCGATACGGGCGTACTTGGCATTTGCTTCTATAAACTCTCTACGCGGTGGCACTTCGTCACCCATGAGCATAGAGAATACTCTATCTGCCTCTGCGGCATTTTCAAGTGTTACAAGCTTAAGTGTTCTTCTTTCTGGATCCATGGTTGTTTCCCAAAGTTGCTCAGCGTTCATCTCACCTAGACCTTTATATCGTTGAATCTTCACACTGTCTGGATTGTCTCCACCCAAATCGTGTACGAGTGTATCTCTCTCATCATCACTCCAGCAGTATAGTGCTTTGTTTCCTTTCTTTACCTGGTAAAGAGGTGGTGTAGCAATGTAAAGGAATCCTTGTTCAATGAGTGCTTTCATATACCTAAACACTAAAGTGAGGATGAGTGTACGAATATGGCTACCGTCTACGTCTGCATCAGTCATTATCACAATTTTATGGTAACGCAATTTAGCAGTGTTTAGCTCACGAGCATCTTCTTCTGTACCTATGGTAACACCCAATGCGGTGAACATATTTTTGATCTCCTCATTGTCATATATCTTGTGCTCTAACGCTTTTTCAACATTCAAGATTTTACCACGAAGTGGCAGTATGGCTTGATAGTTCCTATCTCTACCTTGTTTTGCTGTACCCCCTGCAGAGTCTCCCTCCACGAGGTATAGTTCGCATATAGCAGGGTCTTTTTCTGAACAATCGGATAGTTTTCCCGGTAGTCCAGCTCCACCCATTGGTGTTTTTCGCTGTACCATTTCACGAGCTTTGGCAGCTGCGTGTCTTGCTTGAGCAGCAAGCATTACTTTTTGTACGATTAATTTGGCTTCTGTAGGGTTTTCTTCCAAGTAGTTCGTAAGCATTTCACTTACAGACTGGCTTACTGCAGCACTGACTTCTCTATTGCCCAATTTGGTCTTGGTCTGTCCTTCAAATTGAGGTTCAGCGACTTTTACAGATACGATAGCAGTAAGTCCCTCTCGGAAATCATCTCCTTGTATCTCAAATTTCATTTTAGATAACATTCCAGACTCATCTGCATACTTTTTAAGCGTATGGGTAAGTCCACGTCTAAAACCACTCAGGTGAGTACCGCCCTCGTGCGTATTGATATTGTTTACATAAGAATGCAAGTTCTCTGAATAGGAAGTATTGTATATCATGGCAACTTCTACAGGAATACCATTTTTCTCACCTTCCATAGCTATTACACTACCCATTATAGGCGTACGTGTGCCATCTAGGTAGCGAACAAACTCACTAAGACCATTTGTACTCTTAAAATCTTCACGAATGAAGTTACCTTCTTCGTCTTTATGTCTTCTGTCGGTGATGCTGATTTCTATTCCTTTGTTCAAGAAAGAAAGCTCACGCATACGCAGTGATAATGTATCGTAATTGTATACAGTCGTCTCACCAAAGATCTCTGGATCTGGCAAGAAAGTAACCATTGTACCTTGATCTGTACTTGGACCTACTTCACGTACTTCGTATTTTATTTTACCTTGAGAGTATTCCTGCTCCCACTCTTTTCCATCTTTGTATACAGAGGCTTTTAAGTCAATAGATAATGCATTCACACAAGATACTCCTACACCGTGAAGTCCACCAGAAACTTTGTACGAGTCTTTATCAAACTTGCCTCCAGCACCTATTTTGGTCATCACTACTTGTAGAGCTGATACACCTTCTTTTTTGTGCATAGCTACAGGTATACCTCTACCGTTGTCTTTTACAGATATGGAGTTGTTTTCATTTATCCAAACGTCTATTTTATCACAATGGCCTGCCATCGCTTCATCTATAGAGTTATCTACTACCTCATAAACTAAGTGATGCAATCCTCGCACTCCAACGTCTCCGATATACATCGACGGACGCTTTCTTACGTGCTCCATGCCCTCTAAGGCTTGGATGCTATCGGCATCATAACTTTTGTTCTGTTCGCTCATTATTTTGGTTAAAATTAAAGCGTGAAAGTACGATTTTTAGGTGGGCTTAGTGATGTTTAAGTCTGCCGGATATATCCACAAATAATTCACAATAATTAAGATTTAAATAGCTTATTATCAGCTATTTATGCTACGATACTTCGCCTCGTAGATTTTGTGCTAACAACGTACACCGTTTCTTAGCTTCAAAGTTACCAATAACCCACATCAATTTGGTAAGTGCTGCTTCTGGTGTTATATCTTTTCCATCTACGACAACCCTATTTTTTAGCACATTGCTGCTTGCATACTGGCCTAACGCTATCTGTCCATTGGGACATTGTGTAGTTGCCAAGATAATAGTCTCGTGCTCCTCGCAGGCCTCTACAAGTGATTTCCATTCCTTTCTTGAAGGAAGATTTCCTGCTCCAAAGGTCTTTAAAACGATGCCTTCTAATTTACCACTGCGTACCAATTCTATGAGCACACTCGTGTTGTAACCCGGAAAAACCGTCACATTGACTACACGTTCACTAAATTCAGTACGCAGCTTTAATGCTTTCGTATTGGGTTGGTATACCAAATGTGACAGTATTTCTATGTTTTGTTCCAGGTTGGCTAGGTTGTCAAAATTGGGTGAGCTAAAACCTTCAAAGT
>JAOKFZ010000051.1 GCA_028247315.1 Bacteroidia bacterium
AGGTTATTATTCCCGGAAGTATAGCTGGTGCTAGCTAGTTGTACTAGCGAATAGCTTATAGTAGCTGTACTACTAACACTATTATCAATATCCGCTCCTGCTATAGTACTACTCGTCCCTTTTATATTTCCCCAAAAGAGGGAATTGGTAATAGTAGGAGATGAAGATGAGGAATTGTAAATGCCGCCGCCATTACTAGCCGCTGTATTCCCGCTTATAGTTACATTGGTAAGTGTAGGTGATGATGAATATGTATTATACATACCGCCGCCTTTAGCAGATGCCGTATTCCCGCTTATAGTTACATTGGTAAGTGTAGGGGATGATGTATTATTATTATACATACCGCCGCCGTAACTCGCCGTATTCCCGCTTATAGTTACATTGGTAAGTGTAGGTGATGATGATGAACCATTATTATGAATACCGCCGCCGCTGAGACCTGCTGTATTCCCGCTTATAGTTACATTGATAAGTGTAGTGGATGACGGAGAATGTATAAACATACCGCCGCCACGACTAGTCGCTGTATTCCCGCTTATGGTTACATTGGTAAGTGTAGGGGATGATGATGAAAGATTTTCAATACCGCCGCCGTATTCCCCCATATTCCCGCTTATGGTTACATGGGTAAGTGTAGGTGATGAAGCATAATTACACATACCGCCGCCGCCATCTCGGTAATAGTTTTGTCCTGAATAGGTTATGTTACTATAACTTCCATTTGCCTTACCTCCAGTAATAGTTATCCCATCAAGCACTGCAGCAGAGCTGAGCCCTTCTGTTATAAAAACATGGTAGCAGTTGTCTGAGCTTGACCCTACTGTTCCAATATCTCCACTTAGTATTACCGGATTACTGGTACTATTTCGTTGGCTTAACAAGGTTTCTGTACCCGCAAATCCACCATATATTTCAATGTTTTTATCAAGGTAAAAAGAATAATCACGTGTGGAGCCACTAGCCGTTCCCGTAGATGGATCTAGCGTAGGTTTGTATGTGCCTGCTGCTATCCAGATTTCGTCTCCTACTGAGGATACGTTAAGAGCATTTTGCAAATCTGCTTTTGCCGTACTCCAACTTGTGCCCGCAGAGCTATTGTTTCCACCCGTTTTTACGTAATAGGTAGTGGCTTGTGCTGAGATACTCCACAATACAATAAGGATGAGTCCGACTGAATGTAACGAATTGTTTTTCATTATGCAATTCTCGACTATTAACTAAACCTAATCATTGATCTAGGTTAAGGGAAGTAAATAATATCTTAGGAATTTCTTTTTTTAATTCGGCTTAACCCTTCCGGTGTAATCCCTAAATAGGAAGCAATCACATATTGTGGTATTCTCTTTTTCTGTTCGGATTCATCCTTAATAAAATCCAGGTAACGTTCCTCTGCGTTTTTAATAAAGAATGATTCAAATTTATCTGACATCTCTATGTATAAATTCTCAACCACAATTCTTCTCAATTCTTGAAACTTTGGAAATTCTTTTGTTAACAAAAAGAGATCGTCTCTATGTATATATGTAACGGAAGAATTTTCCACAGCTTGAATTTGAAATTTGGACTTATTTTTTAAAAGAAAACATGGATAATTAGAAATAAATTCATTCGGGAAGAAAAATCCTCGTACAAGTGGAACGCCATCATTCAGATAGTAAAATTTAAAACAACCTTTATTTAAAAATCCAATATAATTACAGTGATCTCCCTCTTTGAGAAAGACTTCCCCCTTTTTGTATTGTCTTGTTTTAACAGACTCTGACAAGGCTAACAATTCAGCCTCTTCTAAATCTATAAGTTCTCTTACTAAAATTCGAAATTTGTCTATCAAAATTTGTTCTTTTTATTATCATTTTTTATTGAGTTAAAAGATGATTAACCTCTCAATAAATAATTTTTATTTTAATATTGATTATTGGAAAACATTAAATCCTATGCACTTCATATATGTATCAATAATGCAACCAAATACTTCCCTCAATTGGTTTCGTATAATTCAAATTTGGATAGTATTCATATTTGAAACCAGAAGATGATGTTTCTTCACCCAATTTCAATCCTGGTCTTCTGTATGCTGCACGACAACCCTTATTCATATCCCGTGGCGGATAAGTAGCTGAAGAACTCCCTCTAAATGTTGAAGTTGAGGTTATGACAGATGCACCTCTGTATTCTTTTTTTACAAGCGTTAAATTATCTAAATCTAACCACAAGAAAGTACTTGAATATTTTATTAAAGCTTTATTCTGAGAAGTACCTAAAAAAGAATAGCCACTGCCGGAGCTACTCGCACCGGAAATACTTTCAATAACTCGAGACTTATCGGTTAAAACGTCATAAATTCTCAACGTTCTCCAATATCCTGCAGAGGTACCTTTTGATTGTCTGACTAATCGATCATAAATTACGTATCGCTCATTTGCAGTCATAGGTCTGAACTGCAATGGCAAAGTTTGGTTTGTTGGTATAATGGTATCTTCAGAATACTTCCATATTCTGGACCCGACTAAAACTAACGAATCATTTATGCGTTCGGGACTGTATCGTTGTAAATTACTGTTATTTCTGTTGTAATCAGGATTACTAATTTCAAATGTTGTATCATTTTTGAAACTGTAGTAAAATAAATTTCCGTAATTATAGCTATATTGACCGCTGCCCAATGCAACTGTATTACCGAAGTTTAACGGAGTACCCAATGCTCCACTTACATCTCTTATTTTACCACTGTCGACATGAAATATTTTTCTTTTGCCTGAATAAATGGAATATATATACGGGTAACGCATCCATAAAGTACTTCCTGAGTTACCTACGCTGAAGAGTGTATCTATTGTTCCATCGGGTCTTTCACGAATTATTTTTTTACCTACGTAAAAATACCCAGTATCTACGTGCAAATGAATAAGATTTGTGTTCTTAAAATTTACCCCAAACCACATATCATCGATAGTACCATTTTTTCCAGAAGCATTAGATGAACTATTGACATAGGTTTTAATTGATTCTAAAGCAATACCTCCTCCTCCATTACTCAATCTAAGGGTATCTTTAATTAGCGAAATTGTTTGAATTTCATTAGTTGAATCATTATCCAAGTTTGCTGAGTGGTTAATCACCACAGTATTACCATCAGATATAGACAAGCTGTCTCCCTTGATGGTCAAAGACTGAATTTCATTAGCAGGGTCATTATCCAAGTTTGCTGGATGGTTAATCACCACAGTATTACCATCAGATATAGTTACACTATCACTAGTCACACTTAAGGTCTGTAATTCATTTCCTATTACTGTATCTTTATCAGATAACCTTAATGCTGCTATTTCTGCTTTAAGAGCTTTATTTAGACTATCTAATGCCGCAAGAGAACTGTCTGTGCTTGATGTTCCTGTTTCATTGGTTACGAATGCATAAGGTACAGACCAGAACTTCTCCAGTGCTGTGAGTGTAAACGTATTCTTATTCTCAAAATCAATCTCAACCTGAAGGTGTGCATCACCTAACTCCCAAGGGATGGTTGTAAAGTCTCCAGAGAGACCACTCCCCTGTCCTATGATCAGGTTAAATACGCCATAGTCATCTGTAGATGTGGTATGAACCTCACTGTACTGAGAGCTCCCGTTGGGATACGTATCAAATATGGTGAATCTTACTTTTATCTCTTTGTTTGACCAATAGATAGCCTGTGGATTTTGTCCGGCAACAGAGTATGCTCCGTCTTTAACTGCTACTGCTTGATAGGCAATCCCCTGAGGAACGTTTTGCCCAAAGCTTGTTGCATATGC
>JAOKFZ010000052.1 GCA_028247315.1 Bacteroidia bacterium
AGCGTTCTTTGGAGAAAAGAGTAACCTCCATAGAGTTTGGGACAGTGGGATAGTAGACCATCAGGGGTTAAGCTATACCGAGTGGGGAAATCATATCAATAGAGGCGTAGACAAACTACAGGTATTAGCATGGCAAGGAAATACAGTACGAGAATGGGCAGCGGAGAGTCAGCAACTAAGAACCACTTGTTATGATTTTGGTGAATACACCAATTTAAAGTATGCATACATCTACAGACACATAGTAACATTAGAGCAACGACTGGAGCAAGCAGGTGTAAGGCTTGCAGGTTTGCTTAATGAAATTTATGGATAGTAGAAGTTATCCCTAATTTTGCGATTCTATGCTTAGCGGATTAGAATTGTTCTAAGTTTTAAATTCTTACTGCTTCATTGTGTAAGGCATTAAGAATGTTTGTTTATTTTTGGTATCCGTAAGGTACAATTAATTATGAAAAAGACAACAATACTCGTGGGTATAATGCTATGTGTTTACATTTCCTACGCTCAAAAAAAAGTACCCCAACCAGATGATAATATCAAGAAATATCTAGATGACGGCAGACTGATGGATGCTACTGGTAATCTAAAAATCTACGTATCTTCATTTGCATACGGTTTTTTAGAAGCAGGCTACGAGCAGAAGATTAATGATAAATTTTCTGTAGAGGCTACTGGTGCACTAGCTCTTAGTCCTGGAGCTACAATGTTTGTAGAAGTTAGAGATGCAGAGATAAATTTCTTAGATGTTGCCCCAGAGTTTCAAAGTGGTTCCGGCTTTTCTGTAAGCGGAAGAGCGTACAAGAGTATGGGAGCTATCACAGATATGCAGTACCGAGCATTTACCTACAGCAATAGGATCAGAAAATATGATCTATACGAAAAACGCACGCACAATTTATACCTTACCACTGGAGCTAAAAAATTGATAAAACCAGCCATTAGTTTGGAATTTAGTGCTTCTGTAGGAGCTAGTCTTTATAAGTATGACCTGCCCAATCCAGTTATAGGTCTGCTGTATAATGACGAACAAACACAGCGTGGAACATCACTTTATTATGCCGTAAAACTTGGCTTAGGGTATTACTTCAAGTATTGATTAAGGAAATAGAAAAATGAAAAAAAGATTATTACTTATTAGTATGCTGTGTCTGCTCATAAGCAGTTTAACCATGGCTCAACGAAACAGAGACAAGAGCAATGTGCCTAAAGTAAAGGTGAAAGAGACCATAAGTAAGGTTTCTAAAACGGTAGGTTCATCTCTTAGTGATGTGTACCCGTCTGCTAGTGGCGGATATTGGTCGATAGGTGCTAAATATCTCGGGGGCAGATTTGTCTTGTATGGAATACGAGGAAAGTCCAGAAATGGATATTTTGTGCAGAGTTATGATGAGAATTTGAATCTGATCGAAGAAAAACCCCTTAGTTTAAAAGTAGGCGGTAAGTTTCTAGATTTACATAGTATTAAAAAAGTAGGTAGAGAGTTTTACATATTCTTAACTTTTGAAAATGATGTAAAGAAAAAGAAGTACCTCTTTTATGCCCTTTTTGATCCAGCTGAGCTAAAAATTGATGGTGATGTATTCAAAATGGCAGAAGCTAAACTAGGAGGTAAAGGGTATACATACCCCAGTTTTGATGTTCAAGAATCCAAGGATAAAAAGTTCTTAGTAGTATTTGGTAAGGACAGTAAAAAAGTAAAACGTACACGTTTTTTTAATCAGCTTTTCTCTAGAAAATCGGCAAATTCTAGTGGCATTGGGACGCATCAGTTTAAGTTTTCTTTTTGGGTTTTTGATAATAAAATGAAAACGATAAACTACCAGAAGAACTACAAAATGGAGATCGAAAACTCTTCGGATAAGTTCTATGTGAGAGATTATTCGGTGGATGAGAGTGGAGCAGTGTACATACTCGGCAAGAATGTGGTAGTAGATAACCTGAGTGCTCTGGAACGTAGAAAAAAGAAAAGTAAAGTATGGAAAGAATATGAAAAATCAGCATTTGTTCTAGAACGGGTAATGCCTGATGGTACTAAAGATCAGTACGTGACTCCTGAAGATATTCTCTACATTGATATGGCGATTCTTTTTAATCAAGGAAAGGATCTGCAATTGGTGGGCATCACAGGTGAGCAGTATTTTAATGGTTTGCTGTGCACGGGGGTCTCCAGACTAATACTCGATAATGAGCTGTATGAAATAAATGAGAATAGTAGCAAATTCGATGATGAAGTCCTAGAGAATGTAAATGATGTACAGGCATATGAAAAATCACTAAAAGGTAGACGTAAGAAAAAGTACGATAAAAAAAAAGAGCGTAAAGAAAAACGTATGACGGAAGAAGATAAGAAGTACGCAGAGCTAAGAAAGCGAGCTGCTCTTAATGTGAAGTCTATTGAGTACGCTGGTCTAGATGAGAATGGTGACGCTACAGTAGTGTTAGAAGAGCAGTATCTGCGTGTAGTGACTACCACTACTAGAGATGCCAATGGCAATACCACCACCACAACTACATACTATTATCACTACGAAGATCTGATTTTTTGTAAATTTATAGATGATGAAGTGATGCAGAATTTCTTCAAAAAATCATATGTCAGTGTTAATTATGAATTGCCTAAAAGTCTTGATGCAAGAGCACTGTCAGAAGGCGATCTAGAGATAGTTACTCAACAAGAAATACTCTTTGCCGATGAAGATTTTAAACTACGTGCAGCAGAGGTAAAGGCTTTTGAACGCAAAAATAAAATAGCTGAGATGGGGAGGTACCATATTAGTGTTCGTAAAATAACAGAAGATGGCCAGATACTACTTGCGGCACAGCGTAAGAAAAAACTAGCATGGATTAAAATAAATCCTTGGAAATAGAGTATTGCTCTTTTGACGACTATTAAAAGGGATATCTCGACAGAGATATCCCTTTTTAGTATAGCTCAAGGGTGTTGTTCATTGAATACAAAACCGTTTTTCTCTGCTTCTTTTTGTATAGTTTTTATCATACGGTTACCAAGTGTTTGGGTAGCTTTAGTGTCTTGATGTTGTGCGATATACGTTGTTCTTTTCACCGCATTTTCTGCTATCTTGTTTTGTATCTCTGCTCGCTCTTTTGCTTTCTGTACTACCAGTATTTCTATCTCCTTTTGTTCCAAGGCTTGCAATGAGTCTGGCAGTGTCTCTTTGTCAATAGATAGTAGTATAGTGCTGTCAGATTTATACGCATCCAGTAAATCCCAATGTGAATTACTATACAGTTTCGACGATTTAGATATAGCTCTAGAGACGCCATTTGCCTTTGAAAAGCCTTCTTGGTTTGCATCCTGTCGCAATTGTTTGTTTTTGAAACTTCTACCTTGCTGCCCGTAGTGTATGTAGGTATTGTTTAGTTGGATATTTAGGTTGCTTATCTCATCGTCATAGGGAGTGGCCAGGGCAATCGTCTTTATGTCACTGTCAATGTTCATGTACGTGCCTGCGGTTAGTTGAGCACACTCGGTCCAGCCAGAGTTGATTCCTTCTTGCTCATTTCCACAAAAGATAGGGTATACCGATACCTGCTTTTGACTGGCGAGTTCACAAGCTATTTTAGGAGATACAGATCCTTGGTTAAATGGT
>JAOKFZ010000054.1 GCA_028247315.1 Bacteroidia bacterium
GGACATATATGTATAAAGGTAAACTAACCAACACAATAATTGCTGATCGGTATAACCTTCCTAGAAGAGAAATTGAATTCCTACTTGCAGGACTCTAAAAAAGTTATTTTTAGTGGTCAATAGATTTCGTTTAAAAAAAGCACGCACCCTACCGTTTCAAAATTCATCCACTTTAGTACTTGCTAAACGCAACAGTGTAACAACCTTTATACCAGCTGAAGGTATCGTTTGTTGAAATGTAGTTCAGCTTGTGTATCGTCAACCAAAAAGACAATACTAAGCTTAAACTAATATATTATTTCTTCTTTTTGCCCTTACCAGCCTGAGGTTTCGCTTTTCCAGAGTTGGGATCAATACCTCTTTTCTTAGCCATATCCTCTAATCTTTTTTGAAGACCAGATTTTTTCATCTTTACCTTCTTCTTCTTACTCTCTTGTATTTGTTTATGAAGTTTATCTTCATCAATTACAAATTTACGAATCACATAGTTTTGAATAACGGTAATACACGTTGACAAGAAGTAATAAAAGGATAGTGCAGCAGCATAGTTATTGAAAAAGCCCAAAAACATAATGGGCATGAGATACATGACTGTTTTCATTGGTCCTACCATTTGCCCACTATTCTGGCTATTTATGTAGGTATACAGAACGGTTACCGCCGTCATCATAAGTGTAAATAAACTTACGTGATCTCCATAAAACGGTATTTCGAATCCTAAGTTATAGATACTATCGTAGCTACTCAAATCTTCCGCCCACCACAATTGTTCTTGTCTTAACTCTATGCTACTGGGAAAAAATCTGAACATAGCAAAGAGAATAGGCATCTGAACAAGTTGCGGAAGACATCCGCCTAAAGGGCTAACACCTGCTTGTTTGTAAAGCTTCATCTGCTCTTGTTGAGCTTTCTGCATATCATCACCAGTACGTTCCTTTATTTGATCAAGTTCTGGTTTAAGTAATCTCATTTTAGCTGTACTCTTATACGTTTTGTACATTGGAAAGAACAACGCAGATTTAATGATAAGCGTGAGCAAAAGGATAATTAGGCCATAATTAGAGAAATAATTATCCAACCAGTTGAATATCGGAATTACAATAAATTTGTTGACCCAACCAAAAACACCCCAACCTAGTGGTACTATTTTCTGCAATTCAACATCTTGAGCCTTTAGTGTAGGATAATGATTTGGACCATAGTATAACGCCATGTCCTCCACTGCAGTATTCTCTTCTAAAGGTAAAAATATCTGAGCGGTAAGATCTTTTACATAGTCTGACCCTTCCGTCTCTAAAGAGGTAATAATAGTTCCGCTTTCTTCAAATTTGTCATGGTGTATGAGCGTTTGGTTAAAGAACTTTTGCTTGAATGATATCCACTTTACACCACCTTCTAGCTTTTCATCGTCATCACTTGTCTCGCTGAGATAATCTACATCATCGTCAGAGTCATATTTATAGTAAACTGTGGTAACAGCACGTTCATCTTTTAATGTCTTTTCTTGTGCTTGTATGGCTGCATTCCACTTCAACTCTGCATATCGATTGTTGGGAGATACAACCGAGTTCATATTCTCAAAAGTCACTTTGTAGTCGACTGAATATGACCCTTTAGACAATGTGTATGCCTGTTTCATTTTGGCATCACCTGCAAGCTCCGTAGTAAATTCTATAGAAGAATCCGTTTGATTAGTTACCGCAAAATCCTTGTCAATCGTGTTTATAACTGTTCCGTTAGCCAAAGGAATGCTGTATCCCAATGTCATTTGGTTGTTTTCGAATAGCAAAAGGTCACTTGAATCGTATCGACTAAATTCGTTGAGATTCACCTTTTTTGGTACACCACCTATACTGGTAAAATCTATGGTGAGAAGTTCATTTGAGAGGGTTGTAGTTTGCTCTACAAACGTAGCAATACGTATTGCGGTGTCTTCCGTAGAAATCCTTGATGTCTCTATTCTTGTATTACTCGAAGATGCGTTACCTACAGAGTCAATTACCTGTTCAGTATTATTATCTGCATCTTGTATCTCTTGAGCGGCATCTTTATTTAGGTACCAAAAACCAGCAAAAAGTGCAAGTATTAAAACGTATCCAATGGTGGAGCTTCTTTCCATATTAATTTATAAGTCTGCAAATGTAGGCCTATTCACTAAATAGCGAAAGATTACAAAGAGAAGTAAGACATAAATGAAGATAATTGTGATAAACCTCCTATTAATTTATTGTCTGTACGACGTGAAGCCTTGTTTCCATTAGGGAATGGGATGTTTTCTATCAGTTTTTCAGCACCCGATATATTGCTAAATTTCACCAACAGCGTTTCTTTTCTTTTTGTAAAATATGCTTCTGAGTAGTCTAGCAATAAATATTCTTCAATTTTAGCCTTTATCGTGTCAAAATTATCGCCTACAGAGCATAATGTTTCCAACCCACTTCCTTCTACCATCAGGGGGTTTACCACCGCAAATTTTCCTTTATACAAGGCATTCAGAAGTTTTAGCTTGATACCTGTGTTTTGATTGGTATGCAATACGTTGATATGAGCATTTGCTATCAACTTGTGAATAGCGTCTGTACTCAAATCCGTCCTAAGTTCTATATTGTTATACCTTTCACACAAAAGTTGCAGTTCTTTAGGTGGATAATTCCCTGCTATTATACTTTTAGCGTCTATCTTGCTGAATACGTTTTGAATAAGTTCCATAGCAGCGGTATAGTTCTCTGGAACAGCCAAGTTACCGTGGTACAGAAGGTAATTTCCTTTTGCTCCTGGGTAGGCCATCTCATTATTACTATGGAAAGCAGGTAAGTAAATCGTTTTACCGTACTTCTTGCTAAAGTGACTCGTATCGTTAGGACTTATAGCAGCAATGAGATTCGCATGTTTTAGAATACTTTCATATTTCCTGAGCTTCTCTGCCTCTATTCTAAAAAAATATTTCTTAAAATACCGCATCTCAGATTTCTCTAGATGCTTGTAGTAGTGGTGCTCAATATTATGGGTACGTACAATTTTATATCTATGTTTGAGCGAAGGTGCTGAGAGGTGAAACGTACAGTGCAATCCTTCAAACAGAATTGGGGCATTGTCCCTTTGCAATCGAGAAAGCAACTCATCACTACCTCGTGAGTTTACGATATAAGGCAAACTGCCGATGAAAGGATTTTTATATGTACTGCGTTTGTAGTAATGAAGACTCCCGCAAAACTTACTCAATCTTGCGGTATTCTTTTTCCTACCGTAGTGGTACATGTGCAAAACAATATCTAGCCCTTGAGCATGCAGTGCTTCTAACTTATGATATATATCAATAACACCACCGTAATCGGCGGGGTATGGTACATCAAAAGCAACTACGTGTATTCTTTTAGACAATGTTTGCATATAATTTTATCAGCTTCTTCTCTTCAATACTCCAGTTAAGCTCTTTGCGTGCAAGTAAACAGTTTTTCTTCAATTTACCATACAAGAATTCATCATCTAAAAGTAAATT
>JAOKFZ010000053.1 GCA_028247315.1 Bacteroidia bacterium
AGCTTAATTATAAAACAATACTCGACACTGCATCTTCGCTGGCTTCCCCGCAGTGCTGTATGAAGAAGAATTTACTTTATTAGCACAAAGACAGAAATTTTGTTTCTATTTTTGTGCTAATAAATCTTTCGTGATTCGACCATCGTGAACCTACGTCATTTTGGTACCCTGTGAGGCTTACGAGCACATTTCAAAAACAGTTAAGACTAATTTCGACTACCTCCACCGTTACCACTGGACTTATTTCCTCTATAATTTCCACCACCATTTCTATTGGTACTGTTGCGGTTATTATTTCTACTTTGGCCTCCACCACTTCGGTTGTTTCCTCCTCTACCCTGCATCCGTTTTTTACCTCCACTTACTGGGCCTTTCGTTGGTTCAAAACCTTCAATTACTTCTTGGTTTAAAGCTATACGTAACAATTTTTCTATTCCGCGTACGTACTCCAACTCTTCTGCACATACCAACGAAATAGCAATTCCCTCGGCTCCTGCTCTACCCGTACGACCTATACGGTGTACGTAGTCCTCTGGAACGTTTGGCAACTCAAAATTGATAACGTATGGCAAGAGTGGAATATCTAATCCCCTGGCTGCAATATCTGTAGCCACAAGTACACTCACCTCTCCTTTTTTGAAATTAGCCAACGCTCTCGTACGAGCTGCTTGAGACTTATTGCCGTGAATGGCTGCCGCAGTTATTTTACTTTTCTCTAGTTTTTGTACTAGTCTATTGGCACCATGTTTGGTACGGGTAAACACAAGTACTTTATGCCAGTTACCATCCCATATCAACTTGGTAATGAGTTCTGTTTTACGGCTTTGATCTACCTTGTATACAATTTGATCTACACGTTCTGCAGTGCTGTTTTCTGGTGTAGCCTCTACCGTAACTGGATTGGTAAGTAAGCCATTTGCAAGCTTGCGTATGTCTCTACTAAACGTAGCCGAAAACAATAGATTCTGTCGCTTAGCAGGCATCATTCCAATAATGCGTTTAATATCGCGTAAGAACCCCATATCCAGCATTCTGTCTGCCTCATCTAGCACAAGAAATTCTATTTTGCTTAGGTCTATAAACCCTTGACTCTCTAGATCCATTAGTCTACCTGGACAAGCTACGAGGATATCTACCCCATTTCTTAGTTTGGTAACTTGTGCGTTTTGTTTTACTCCTCCAAATATCACCGTACTCCTCAAGTCTACGTGCTTACTATAGGTATCCACATCTTCTTGCACTTGCGATGCAAGCTCACGAGTGGGTGTAAGTACGAGTGCTCGTATTGGTCTTCTTTGTCTTGGGGGTTCCTGAGCAAGCAATTGTATCATTGGCATAGCAAAACCAGCGGTTTTACCTGTACCAGTTTGTGCACTTGCTAGTACATCTAGTCCTTGCAGTATTTTAGGAATAGCTTTTTCTTGTATAGGGCTCGGAGTTTCGTAGCCTTTATCGGCCACAGCTTTTAATAGGGCTTCTGATAAGCCCAGTTCTTTAAATGTCATTTATTTTTTTTTTGGTCGAAATGACAATCCGCGTTAACCCGCTTGACCTCACTCCTTTTGATGGCACAAAGGTAGTTGTAAAGAATGAAGAGATACCTTTATTTCTATCTTTGTACGCATGAAAAGTCAGTATATAGGACAGAACAAAAAATAGGCCCATGAAACAACGAATTCTTTACGGCTTAAAAATATCACTTGCCGTGCTCTGTGTACTATTCAGTCTTTTAATGTTTATCACCTTGGGAGTCTACCTATTTACTGGCTTAACCAGTAGCGAAGAAGACTACGGAGCATTACTGGTAATGACAGTCGTTAGCACCATCGCTATTGCATATACCGTCTATCACTTCAAGACGTTTTACTTGGTCTCTAAAATACCACGCGGGGAGACCTTCCGCTTCAAAGAAGTAAAGAAGGTATACTGGTCTAGTGCGTTGGTATTTGGATCTTTAACAGGATTTTGCATTCTCCTTATTTTTATTGACGGAATTTCTGTAGGGTTCAGTTTTGAGTTGATTGATTGGCTTCTTTTTTGTGTTTTATTAGCACTATCATCTCTCTCTTTTGTAGAAACAGTAGCTCTTAAAAAAATCTACAAGCAAAAGAGCATTCATTATACAAATGCCATAGACGAGATAGGACGATCCTAGTATATCCTAGTTCATTTTTACTTCCTTAATGCTTATATTTACCCCATGTCCAAAAAAAATCGACGTCAGTTTTTAAAGAATGCATCCATGGCAGGCTTGGCTTTTAGCCTATCCCCTCTTGCTGCTGGTGCCAAAACAAGTGAACGCTTGAAACAACTAGAGTGTGATGAGACTACCCGCGATTATTACGGCGAAGGACCATTTTACTCTGAGAATCCACCTGAAATAGCTGACGGAAAACTCACTAATGCTAATGAGTCAGGCATCAAAATTAGAATTACAGGGAGGGTGCAAAACTTAGACTGTACAGAGTTCATACCCAATACAACTATAGATATATGGCACGCTAATGATGCAGGCGAATACGACAATAAGGGTTTTCATTTGAGAGGAAAAACGAAGAGTAATGCAGAGGGTTTTTATGTATTCGAAACTATAAAACCAGGCAAATACCTCAATGGCTCTAAATTCCGTCCTTCGCATATCCATTTTAAGATAACACCACCTGATTTCCCAACCATTACTACCCAACTCTACTTTGCTGGAGACAGTAGCATAGCAGATGATGCCGCTGCAGGTATCAGCAGCGGACAATATGATGCAACGCACCGTATCATAGCACTTACAGATGACGGCAATGGTGTACTAGAAGGAACGTGGGATATCGCCATAAGCGGTAAAGGGCTAATAGGCACAACGGATTTGCATTTGGATAAGGGCATCATCTACGCCGCCAATCCCAATCCTTTTACCAAAGAGCTCAACATAAACTATGGTGTATTTCAAGCAGCAGAGGTAACCCTCCTGGTATTTGATATACTAGGCAAAGAAGTGGCTACACTGGCCAAACACCCGCATAAACCAGAGAAATACAATACTACATGGACACCCAATGCAGCATTACCCAACGGTTATTATTTCGTAGCCATAAAAATAAACGACATACAAGTACACTACCTCAAAGTGAAATATGAGGGAGCGAATAACACCTACGGTCAGTAAAATACATTGAAGTTGATTAGCCTTTCCTTTTTGATCAAGCATCAAATTTATTTGTAGACGGAACTACATACCCAACGCTAGTATTGTGTAGTGCTGTGCAGCTTTATGTTAACCACTTTTTTTGTACCGCCTTGTTCGAATACCACACTAAAAACACGCCAAATAACACCACCATAATTGGCATTGTAGCGGCTTGCCCTGGTCCGTATACTTCCATAGACTTCGTAAAAAACAGGTTATGAGCCATTTGTGGAATTATGGCACATAATGAAATTATAAAAGTAGGCTTAGACCACTTCTTTTTAAAAACCAAACCCAATGAGCCCACAAACCCACTAAATACGGCAATAGCGAATACTACTGTTGTCCAAAGAGGATAATCTCCATATAATTCTCTTTCTGCCAGTGGCAAATTTGCCAAAGCCTCTGCTGAGATGAACGTA
>JAOKFZ010000055.1 GCA_028247315.1 Bacteroidia bacterium
ATAATTGCTAGCCTTTAGACGGGGGTCTCAGTCTAAAGATTCGATAAAAGTCTAACAGACTCTACAAAAGCGGAATAGTTTAGTTCACTATTCCGCTTTTTTGTTTGCCCGTAGTCTCCTGTCATATCTTGGTTGTACTCCATTATATACATTTTGATTTTTGGGTTTGACGGAACAATGAAACTACAATTCAATTTTCCGCTTTTTTGTTTAATTTGCGACCAATTTAAATGTATGTATAAACCAATACAAATCACTCTTTTATCCCTATTCATTTTCTTGTCGTCTGTAGTACATGCGGCCACAATATATGTAGATGCCGGTGCTACAGGTACCAATGCAGGTTCATCGTGGGCTAATGCATATGTGGCACTTCAAGATGCTATTAATGCATCCTCACCCCAAGACCACATTTGGATAGCAGAAGGGACATACAAACCGACGCTACGTAGCACTGGAACCGCTGGAACAACTACTGCGGAGATGAGAGATCAGAGTTTTTATGGATTACTCGCCATAAAATTGTACGGAGGATTTGCGGGTACAGAGACCTTACTAAGCGAACGAAATAGTTCTGCGAACCCGGTAATACTCAGTGGAAACATCGGTAACCTGAATGATAATACAGACAATTGTTATCACGTAATAATTATTAGTGGTTCAAATGCCACTATTGATGGTCTGACTATTACTGGAGGATATGCAGATGGTACTGGAAATTTAAACAGCGTTGATAGGAATAAAGGTGGGGCAATCTACCAAAGAAATAGTGGGGATATAGCCCTTAATGATGTGACTATTACAGGAAACTATGCTTCTGATAAAGGAGGAGGTATTTATGGAGGTGATAATGGAGCTGATATTCAATTGGCAAACAGCGTAATATCTAGTAATTCTGCAACTAACGGTGGTGGAGTATTCACAACAAGAGGAGGATATAATTGGAGCAACGTTGTTTTTTATCAAAATACTGCAAGCACTGGTGGTGCATTGACTACTGTAGGTGGGTTGAACATTAAACAAATACTTTTCCTCAATAATTCAGCTACCACAAATGGTGGAGCTATTTATACTTCGCGTGCAGGCATGACATTGCTCAATTGTAATTTCATTTTTAACTCAGCGGCTGTTATTGGAGGGGGTATATACTATTATTCCGGTGCATCATCCCAGACAACTGCTTTGAAAAATACTGTCTTTTTTGGTAATATGCAAAGCTCTACCTCAACTAGATCAACTACAGGAGCAGATATCTATTATTTGAACTCAGCCCCTATAACGGTCACCAACTCAATAATGCAATTAGCTTCTGGTAGTTATTCTTCCAATAATCACAATCAAATCTCTCATTCTTCTTCTGCATTTAATGTTTTTCCTGATTTTGCTGACACTACCAATCTGGTGGGAGCAGATGGCATTTGGATGACTCAAGACGATGGACTTTTGTTCTACAGGTCATCTCCTGCCTATGCAGCGGGTACTTCATCTGGGGTGTCATCTAGTAGTACCGATATTACTGGAGCCGTATGGGGATCGCCTCCTTCAATAGGAGCATATAAAGGGTATGCGTATAATCTATATTTTGTAAAAACTACGGGTAACAATAGTAATGCAGGTACTAGCTGGGCTACCGCAAAAAACGACTTGCAAAATGCAATAGATGTAGCCATCTCTGGCGATGAAATATGGATTGCTGCAGGCACCTATAAACCAACAAAAATACCAGGATCTACGGGAAATAGTACAAGCAGGGATGTAGCATTTCACATTAATAAAAATCTAAAAATTTATGGTGGCTTTGCTGGAACAGAGACTTCTCTTAGTCAAAGAAACATATCAGAAAATCCTGTTACGTTGAGTGGAGATATTGGGACGATTGGAACAAATACCGACAATTGTTACCATGTCGTTATTACCAAAGGATTAAACAATACATCACTCATTGATGGGCTTACTATAAGGGATGGTTATTCGAGTTCTTCTGGGAACATTTCTTGGTCAGGAAATGGAACGTACTACAGAGAAAATGGTGCAGGTATGGTAAATTATCAGTCGGCAGTAATATTAAATAATTTGATTATTTGTAATAATACATCTGTTCACTCCACTAAAGGTAAAGGTGGGGGGCTATATAATGATCAGGCCAATATCAAGGTCTACAACTCGGTAATTTACAGCAATATATCCTCTCAACAAGGGGGTGGCGTGTACAACACAACAAGTAATTCAAAGTTTTACAATACTACATTTTACGAAAATATTGGAAGCAACGGTGGAGCCATGTTCAATAATAATAACTCACCAATTGTCAATAACTGCATATTTTGGAAAAACAAAAAGGGAACGTCTATATCTTCTGCGGGGTCAGATATTAGTGGGGGTACTCCAACTGTAATCTATTGTATTACTCAAAATAATAGTAACTTCAGTAGTGGAACAGGTATTGTAAATAATCAAAGTCCTTTATTTACAAATGCAAGTGATCCTGATGGAGCGGATAATGTATGGATGACCAAGGATGATGGACTCAAACTTAAAAGCACGAGCCCTGCTGTAGATGCAGGTCTTAATAGTGTCATTAGTGGCTACAGTACAGATATTTTAGGAACTACGCGTGTAATGAATACTACCGTAAATATGGGTGCTTACGAAATGTTAGGCTGTCAACAAGGGAATACACTGCCTACTGCTGCAGGTACGTATACGGCTACCTATTCAGATATAGAAGGTAGTTACACCTGCTACTGCGATGATAATCAAAATCTAATTTTAGCACTTGACCTCAATAGCACAGGAGCAGTTGTGCCTTCTTCAGGGGTTTCGCTAGAGATAGGAGCAACAACTACAACCTCTTGGAGTACTGCAGGAGGAATCATAACCAATGCCAATGGTGGAGCTATAATCAATAGAAAATGGGATGTAGCACCTACCACACAGCCTACCAGCGATGTAACGGTTATCTATCCGTTTACCCATACAGAATATTCTGCTGCTGTAACGGCACTAGGTGTCTTAGGGTCTACAATAACCAATGCAAATCAACTCGAAATGTACAAGCTTACATCTGCGGGTACATTTGCAGATCCGCATGCGAGTGGAGCTACTGGTGCTTTAGTTACTCATGGATCAAGTGCCAGTACATCCAATTGGGTGTGGAGCCAGCACGGTAATGGAACAGATCACCTAGCCACGTATAAGGTGTCTAGTTTCTCTGGTGGCGGAGGCGGTGGAGGAGCATCAGGTAGCCCACTTCCTGTAGAGTTGATCCATTTTGATGCACAGGCAGCAGCCAATCATACAGCAGACTTACACTGGGTAACGGCCAGTGAAATCAATAACAGTCACTTTGAGATAGAACGCAGCTACGATGGTAGAACTTTTGAGACTGTAGGTAATGTTACCGGTAACGGTACTACAAGTCATCTCATAGACTATAACTATACGGATTGGAGCATAGCGAAAAGTCAAAATACGGCCTACTATAGACTCAAGCAAG
>JAOKFZ010000056.1 GCA_028247315.1 Bacteroidia bacterium
AGCCCATTATGTCTTTGGTGTCTCCATCAATTTGGCGACCATTCACATCTACTGTAGCTATTAAGTTGTCAATTTTATTATGAGCGGCATACATTACGGCTTCCCATATTTGGCCTTCTTGTAGCTCTCCATCTCCCATAAGTACGTATACCAATTTGTCCTCTTTGTTGAGTTTTTTGGCTTGTGCAATACCACAGGCTACAGATAAACCTTGGCCCAATGAACCAGAAGCAATACGTACACCGGGTAAACCTTCGTGCGTGGTTGGGTGACCTTGTAGTCGTGTGTTTAGCTTGCGAAATGTAGCTAATTCAGATGCCGGAAAGTACCCGCTATGTGCCAACACACTGTAATAAACAGGAGAAATATGCCCATTAGAAAGTATGAATACATCCTCATCGGTAGCGTCCATATTAAAATTAGATGGATTATGTCTTAGTACGTTTTGGTATAATACGGTAAGAAATTCGGTACATCCTAGCGATCCCCCTGGGTGACCAGATTGAACACCGTGTACCATTCTTACTATGTCTCTACGTGTTTGAGCAACGTATTCGTTTAGTTGAGCAATTGGTTTAGTCATTATATTTTGAACAAAGGTGGGTTATATTCAAGTTTTATAAAATCTTTGTGGACATTTCTTGGAAAAGTAACGTGGCTAGAGATATTATAGAACTAAGTATACCTATCATTGAGTACGATGCTCATAAGGAAGACTTGCAGGCTTTTTTTAAAAGTAGAGTAACTTCTAAGTATGACGATATAAACGTTATAAAGACACTAAAAAAATCTCTAGACGCTAGGAAATCGAATATGAAGTATAACCTGCGTTTGGAAATTTTTACAGGAAAAGACACGCCAGATGAGCTCCAAGAACCGTCATATGACAAGCTAGACGAACGCCATACCGTTCATATTATTGGTTTTGGCCCGGCGGGCATATTTGCGGCTTTACACTGTTTGAGCTTAGGAATAAAGCCTGTAGTGATAGAGCGAGGAAAGGCAATAAAAGAGCGTCGTAGGGATGTAGCAAAGCTAAATCGATCTGGTGAAATGAATACGGAATCCAACTACTGTTATGGTGAGGGAGGTGCAGGAACATTCTCTGATGGTAAGTTGTACACACGATCCTTGAAGCGAGGTAAAATTCAAGAAATATTGGAATTGTTTGTCTTGCACGGAGCAGACGAAAATATTTTGTCCGAAGCACACCCGCACATTGGTACGAATAAGTTGCCACAGATTATCGAAAAACTTAGAGAGACTATTCTAGAAAAAGGGGGAGAAGTACGTTTTGAGAGTAAATTGACGGATATAGCCTATCAGAATGATTCGGTTAAGCAGGTTTCGATCAATGGAGAATGGGAAAATTGCCAGCATGTGATTTTAGCTACGGGTCATTCTGCCAGAGATATCTACGAGTTGCTGCACAAAAAAGAAATTGCTATAGAAGCTAAGCCCTTTGCTATGGGTTTTAGGATAGAACATCCTCAAGAACTCATCAATACCATACAGTACCACAACGAGCGAAATGCGAGCATACTGCCACCGGCCAGTTACAGCCTAGTAACACAGGTGAGAGGCAAAGGAGTGTTCTCGTTTTGTATGTGCCCAGGTGGTATCATAGCACCCGCAGCTACGGCTGATGGAGAAGTGGTTGTAAATGGATGGAGTCCGAGTAAGCGAAATGGCGGATATGCCAATAGTGGTTGGGTAACCGAGATAGGAGAAGAGGAATGGAAAAGATATGAGCACCACGGCCCCTTAGCTGGACTCGAATTTCAAAAAGCAATAGAACAAAAAGCCTATGCTATGGGTGGTGGGGCATTTAAGGTGCCTGCACAAACACTGAACGACCTATTAGCTGATAGGAAAAGCACTGAAATGAAGAGCAGTAGTTATAATCCAGGTATGACTGGTGTAAACCTCAACAAACTGTACCCTGAAGCTGTATCCTATAGACTGCGTGAAGGATTGCGAGAAATGACCAAAAAACTAAAAGGGTTTGATCATAAAAATGCAATGGTAACAGCACCCGAAAGCAGAACAAGTTCTCCGGTTCGGATCCCCAGAACCAAAGATATGAATCATACCGAGCTCACTAATCTATATCCATGTGGTGAAGGAGCAGGTTTTGCAGGAGGAATAATAAGTGCTGCCTTAGACGGAGTGCGTACTGTAAAGGCCATAAAGGTAAGAATATCGTCGGTTGAAACGGATGTATAGCTGGAGTATGCCGCCTTACCTTACGGAATAGCCCCCCCTAGCTCTATCTTGTTGTTTATTTTTAGGTTAGCTAGTAAGCCGGCTAGACGGGCTTAGTGCTTTTCTTACCATATCTAACGCAGCATATGCAGTTCTCTCTATGATCTGAAGCCGTGTACCGTGAAACTCACAACGCTTTATTTCTACAGTGCCATCTGGCTTTGCTAAGCCAATAAATACAAGACCTACAGGCTTTTCTGCTGTTCCACCCCCAGGACCTGCTATGCCTGTAGTAGCTATACAATAGTCTATCTCCAGCTTTTTCTGTGCATTGATAGCCATCATTTCACAAACCTCTTGGCTTACAGCACCAACACGATTGAGCAAGTCTTGGTCTATGTCTGCCATGGCAACTTTGGTTTCATAAGCATAGGTGAGTAAACTCCCTTTGTAATAAGCAGAACTACCCGATACGGCTGTAATCTTGTGTGCCACATAGCCGCCAGAGCACGACTCGATAGTACCAATGGATTGTTTGCTTGTCTTGAGCATGTCGCCTATTATTTCGGATAGGTTTCTATCGCCATCAAACCATACGTTTCCGATCACGGCTTTTATAGCATTAAATGCGGTATCAATGTCTTTTTTAAGCTCGCTAGAAGAACGGGTAGTAGATTTAGCACTAAGTCTTAGTCTCACTAGATTAAGGTGTGGTAGGTACGCTAGTTTTACGTGAGGAAGTAGGTTGTCCTCTACACTTTCTATGGCTACAGACAAGTGAGACTCAGGAACACCAACAACCGTAATGGTATGGTGTTCTATGGTATAATTATCTCCGGTAGCATTTAGCTTCGCAAAAACAACTTCTTCCATCATGGCCTTCATCTCATACGGTACACCGGGCATACTCACGTATATCTTGCCTTTTTGTTCAAAGTACATCCCTGGTGCAGTTCCTTTTGTATTGAGAATTACCTCGCAATTATCGGGTACTAGAGCTTGGTCTACATTTATTTGCAAAACCTCCCGTCCTCTGCGGTGAAAGATATTTTTGATATTTTCCAATGCTCCGTGGTTAGGAACAAGTGTAGCCCCAAAATAATCGGCAAGCACTTTTTTGGTAATATCGTCCTTGGTAGGACCGAGGCCACCTGTTATTAGTATTACATCTGCACGATATTCTGCAGCCTTCAGAGCATTTATGATACTCTCTTTCTTATCG
>JAOKFZ010000057.1 GCA_028247315.1 Bacteroidia bacterium
TCTAGCAATACATATCCTGTGCTGTTATTAAAGATATACTGGTGCAAGCCAGTCCACGTATCTGTGGTTAATCTTACTTTGACCCCATTCTCTGGCAACTGTACTTCGTAGTAATTTGCCTTGGCTATTTCCTCATTATGGCTAAACGTTGTTTTGTATTCTTCTGGCTCAAAGGATATCGGATTCACAGAAGGAAGCAACAGAATATCTCCATAATCACTCACTCCAGTTCCGCTCAAGTGCGTATGCGAGAAACCGTAGAGAAACGTATCCGAGTAGTGATAGCCACTGCACCCGTCCCAGCTACCATCTATACGCGTATCTGGACTCAGCTGCACCATACCAAAAGGTACCGTAGCTCCGGGGAATGTATGTCCGTGCCCACCAGTACCGATAAATGGATTTACGTAATTACTTTGAGCAAAGGTCATTTGTGAAAGAAATATGAGTAAGAGTGTTAAACGCATTGTTGCGAAGTTAACCAAAACCATGTTCCACAAAAAAGCCCTCAATCACTCGAAGGCTTTTCCTAATTTTTCATTTTAACCAGTTAACGAATTAACTCTTCACATCATTACAAATGTATCACCTCATCATAAGCAGCGGCACATGCTTCCATGATAGCCTCACTCATCGTCGGGTGTGGATGTACTGTTTTTATCATTTCGTGGCCAGTAGTTTCTAGCTTACGTGCAGTTACCACACCGGCTATCATCTCTGTCACATTTGCACCTATCATATGTGCTCCGAGGAACTCACCATACTTGGCATCGAATATTACTTTTACAAAACCTTCTTTCGCTCCACTTGCACTGGCCTTACCAGATGCAGAGAATGGGAATTTACCCACTTTTATATCATACCCAGCTTCTTTAGCTTTGGCTTCTGTAAACCCTACAGACGCTATCTCCGGCAAGGTATACGTACATCCGGGGATATTACCGTAGTCTAAAGGTTCTACATGCTGTCCGCTTATTTTCTCTACACAGATTATTCCTTCTGCACTAGCTACATGAGCTAGCGAAGGACCGTGTACAATGTCACCTATTGCATATACGCCAGGTACATTTGTTTGGTAGTAATCATCTACAAGTACTTTTCCTTTCTCCGTTTTCACACCAAGACCTTCAAGGCCTATGTTTTCCAGATTGGTTTGCACGCCTACAGCACTTAGTACCACATCACACTCTATCGTCTCCATCCCTTTGGCTGTTTTTACACTCACTTTGCAACCAGCCCCTTTGATACCTACCGATTCTACAGAACTATTGGTCATGATAGTCATTCCCTTTTTCTTATAGATTTTTTGCAGTTCTTTACTTATGTCAGCGTCCTCATTTGGCACAATAGCTGGCATAAATTCTACTACCGTCACATCTGTACCCATAGCATTATAGAAATACGCAAACTCCATACCGATAGCACCACTACCTACTACCACCATTTTCTTAGGCTGAGTGGGCAACACCATAGCTTCATGGTATCCTACTATTTTCTTACCATCTATAGGCAAGTTGGGCAACTGTCGTTCACGAGCACCTGTAGCTAGTATTATATGCTTAGCACTGTGCGTCTCTTTCTTGCCCTCGTTATCTACGCTTACTTGTCCCTTGGCTATTAGCTTACCGAAACCGGTAAGAATCTCTATCTTATTCTTCTTCATCAGGAACTGAATACCTTTACTCATTCCCTCAGCTACCCCTCTACTGCGTTTTATCACCGCACCAAAATCATGCTTAGCACTATCTACAGTGATCCCATAATCGCTCGCGTGGTTTATATATTCAAAAACCTGAGCAGACTTCAATAGGGCCTTTGTAGGTATACATCCCCAGTTGAGGCATATGCCACCCAGTTCAGATTTTTCTACTACCGCTACCTTATGTCCTAGTTGAGCTGCACGTATTGCTGCTACATATCCACCCGGTCCGCTACCTATTATTATTACGTCAAAATTCATAATTTGTTCTTGTTTTTCGAGGGTACAAAGAAAGGAAATTTTCTGTTAGGTATTCGCACCATTTTGCAAGTTCACGCCTCGAGGCGTGAACTTGCCCTGTTTACTATCTATTGGCATCAAGTAGGCTACAAGCTTATAGTCCTGGCACTAATTAATTCCAATCTTCCCTATTTGCACCTAATCTTAAAGTTTTACTTAAACTTAAACTTATTTTTGTGCTCATGGGAAGAGCATTCGAATTTAGAAAAGCCCGAAAAATGAAACGCTGGGGCAAAATGGCGGTCACCTTCACACGCATAGGCAAAGAGATATCTATGGCCGTAAAAGAAGGCGGGCCAGACCCAGACAACAACTCCAGACTGCGAATGGCTATGAAAAATGCCAAGTCTGAGAATATGCCAAAAGACCGAGTAGATGCGGCCGTTAAAAAAGCGAGTGCCAAAGATGCTAGCAACTATGAAGAAGTGCTCTACGAGGCAAAAGGCCCTTACGGTCTGAGCCTTATGATAGAAACTGCCACGGACAACATCAATAGAACCGTAGCCAGTATGCGAGCTAAGCTGAACAGAAATAGCGGAGAACTAGGAACCAGCGGTTCGCAAGAATTCAACTTCGACCGCAAGTGTATTTTCAAAGTAAACTTAGGCGATATGGCACTAGACGATGCTGAGTTGGAGCTTATAGATTTTGGATTAGACGAAATAGAGCAAGTAGAAGATGAGACACTCATCTACACAGCCTTCACCGATTATGGCAATATGCAGAAAGGATTAGAAGGCCTTGGCATAGACATAGATTCGGTAGACATAGAACGTATTCCTCATAATGCTCTAGAGCTAAACGACGCTCAAAAAGAGGAGGTAAACAACCTCATTGAAAAAATAGAAGAAGACGAAGATGTGCAAAATGTATTTCACAATGCGGTGCTGTAATCTTTAGTGCTTATTATATTCTAGTGCTTTATTTCATAGAACACCAAATGATTAAATGAAAAAAATCTGCTTCTTCAATAGCTCCAATTTTTGGGGAGGTGGCGAAAAACTCCACTTAGAAAATGCCAAATCATTTCGTAAAAAAGGCTACCAAGTAACCATAGCAGCTCATCACGATAGCGAGTTATGGATCAGAGCACAAGATGAAGGTTTTGAGACCTTTACGGTTCAAGTAGGCAGCACTTCCTTTCTCAACGT
>JAOKFZ010000058.1 GCA_028247315.1 Bacteroidia bacterium
ATGGAAACAAGAATCAGTGTAGAACAGTATTTTATGTACGAAGTAGTAGCTACTTTTGGTGCAGCAGTAGGGTGGGTAATTGGTAAAGATCGAAACATGAACCTATGGAATAAACAGGTAGAAAAATTGAAAAAGGCCTTTCATTGTTTTATGCTTGAACTGGAGCAAAAGAAAGGCGAGCTGTTTGCCAAAGAGGCAAAGCTAGAAAAACAAGAAGCTGAAGCAGCTAAACTTAGAAAGGAATTGAATGCTGTAGCAGCCGACCTCAAGGACAGAGAAATCAAAGTGAACGAACTGGAGGCAAAACTAGCCGCAAATGAAAAGGCTGTAAAAGACCTCAAAGACAAACTTACAGCATCCCTCATTGGATATAAGAACAGTGGCATTAGTGTAGTAGAAAAAGACGGTAAAATCTATGTATCACTAGACAATAGCCTCTTATTTGCTTCGGGTAAAACAGCTATAGATTGGAAAGGTAAAACAGCACTACTCAAAGTAGCTGAAAGCCTGAAAGACCTAGAAGACTTTGATATAATGGTAGAAGGACACACCGACAACCAAGCCATGAACTCTGCTACTATAAAAGACAATTGGGACCTTAGTGTACTGCGAGCTACGTCTGTAGTAAGATACCTCACCACAGAAGGCAAAATGAACCCTAGGAAAATAATACCAAGTGGACGCAGCAAGTATATTCCCATAAATACGGGAGATACCAAAGAAGACTACGCCGAAAATAGACGCATCGAGATTATCTTAACACCAAAATTAGATCAGTTGATGAGTATATTAAAATAAGAAGAAATATACGCTAGAAAGGGGTTCATTGTATCGCACAATGGACCCTTTTTTTATGCCATCTGTCATAGCTTAGATCTAGAGTTGGGCACAAGAATAAAGCTCTTGGTATACGCTTTATCCTTATTTTACTTCTTCTGTCCCAGCAGGAACGCTTTCATGAAGGGTTCCAAATCACCGTCCATTACGGCTTGTACATTACTGGTCTCTTCACCCGTTCGTACATCTTTTACCATTTTATACGGATGCATTACATAGTTGCGTATCTGACTGCCCCATTCTATCTTCATCTTACCGTTTTCTATCTCCGCACGAGCATCAGTCTGCTTGCGTAGTTCTACGTCATACAACTGAGACTTTAGCATTTTCATTGCTTCCTCTTTATTGGCAAGCTGCGAGCGTGCTTGCGAGCAAACTACCATTATGCCAGAGGGTTTGTGTGTCAACTGTACCTTGGTCTCTACCTTATTTACATTCTGACCACCGGCACCGCCGCTTCTAGAGGTTTGCATATCTATCTCTCCCCAGTTGAGTTCTATCTCTATACTATCATCTACCACAGGATAGATATATGCAGAGGCAAAACTGGTGTGCCTACGTGCACTGCTATCAAATGGGCTTATACGCACCAAACGGTGTACACCATTGTCTCCTTTGAGGTAGCCAAAGGCAAAGTCGCCACTTATCTGAATGCTGATCGACTTGATACCAGCTACATCACCGTCTACTTGTTCGAGCACCTCTGTCTTAAAACCATTGTTCTGAGCCCACATAATGTACATACGGCTGAGCATACTAGCCCAGTCATTGCTCTCTGTACCGCCTGCTCCTGCATTGATCTCCAGTATAGCATCGAGCTGGTCTTCTTGACCGCTGAGCATATTTTTAAATTCAAGGTCTTCCAGTTTAGCGAGGGTTTCTAGGTACTTTGTTTCTATCTCTGCATCTACGTCCTCTCCCATCTCTTTGAACTCCAGAAGCACCTCTACTTCTTCTACACCCTCATTTACGGCAGCCCAAGCGTCTGTCCATATTTTCTTTTTTTTGATACTTCGCAGATGAGCTTCTGCTTTTTTGGGGTTATCCCAAAAACTAGGATCGTGTGTTTGTTGCTCCTCTTCGTGAATGAGAGCTAGGTTTTTGGCTAAGTCAAAGATATTCCGCCAGTTTTGCTGTGCGGCCTTTTATGTTGTTGTACTGATCGGTTGTCATTGTGACTGCGAATTTAGGTACTACAGAAGAAATTAGAAATAAAAAAAATAGTACTCCTTTGCTTTGGTTAGTGTCCTATACTCCCTTTTTTATCCCCAAAAATATAGGGTCAAACCGGTAGTGAGCATAGTCAAACGCCTGCTGTAGGCTATGGTTTTTCTATTCAACCTTTTCATCTGGCAATCGCAGAAGTTACAGGCTCGCCATACCATAAGCTACGGTAGACTAGCCGAAGGATACGCGTAGCAGCTATGCAGACTGGTGGTGAAACGGTTAACTTTGCCGTCAATTCATTCTATGATGGTTTTGATGCTGGTCCTGTAAGGCATAGAACCACACTGCAAGCGAGGATCAATCTACTTAAAAAAATGGAAGCCACCATAAGCGGCGAATACGGAAAAGTAAAAGGGCTATACGGTATAGAAGAGAAAAACGTCTTTGGATGTAGGTTATTGATGAAATATACATTGTGATCGGTGCTCAAACTTGTCAAAGTTATTTTGCACCGTACTGAACGCAATAATATCTGATTGTTCATCTGTTGCATCACTCCTATTCAATGCGAGCAACGACTTTTATCTTACCAACAAAAGGACATAAAAAAAGAGCTTAGCTAAGCTCTTTTTTTATTCGATCTCTTATTTCTTGAATTTCTTCTCGATTCGCTTGTCTATCTACTTTAAGCATAAGCTCAAGTAAGTATTGCATATCTGTCATATCACCAATTTCTTCCTCAGCTGCATAACCCAGGTCAAAGTTTTTGTTCTCAGCGATGTACTCACTAGCAAGTCTACATATTTTAACTATTGTAGGATCTTCTTCCTCTAGAGCCATAGTTCGTATCTCTGCCAATTGGGCTACTACCTTGTCTCCTTCGAACTTTTTGGTAACGTCTTTTAGTAAATTATTGATAGCTAAATTAGCTTTTGCTTCTCTCATCGTGTTGTAAAATTTGGTGCGAAAATAATTTTAAACACCTCAATATCCATATACTTTTTATTTGTGATGGATATTCCATCCTTTTTTCGGGTAATAAAAGTATACGTCCGCTAATAATCTATTGTACATGAGATACTTATCTTTGTAGTATAATAGTGAGCAAAAGTAAGACCATCGCCATGCAA
>JAOKFZ010000059.1 GCA_028247315.1 Bacteroidia bacterium
TGTATTGTATAAGAAACACGGAGAAACATTTGCTCAACTCGATGTAAACTTGAACAATGGATTTGGTAACCTAGTAGGTAAACTAGATGAACTAGATGTAGCCAAGAAAGCAGAGATACAAGCTGATATAGAAGCAGTACTAGAGGCTCAGCCAGACCTTAGTATGGTAAATAGTGACAAAGGAATCACAAACCTGCATGTACCGAGTGACGTGATTATAGATGCAAGTATGCCAGCGATGATACGCAACGGGGGTAGAGTTTGGGATAAGAACGGTGACGAAGGAGATACTAATGCTATAATACCAGACAGTAGTTATGCTTCTGTTTTTCAGGCAACTATAGATTTCTGTAAGAAACACGGAGCATTTGATCCTACTACCATGGGTACTGTTCCCAATGTAGGACTGATGGCTCAGAAAGCTGAAGAATACGGTAGTCATGACAAGACATTTGAGATGGCAGCCGATGGTAAAGTAGAAGTAATAGATGCTAGCGGTAGTGTGCTACTAAGCCACGAGGTAGAGACGGGGGATATATGGAGAATGTGTCAAGTGAAAGATGCACCAATACAAGACTGGGTAAAGCTCGCAGTAAATAGAGCAAGAGCTACGGGTTCTCCCTCTGTATTTTGGCTAGATGAGTCTAGAGCTCACGATGCTCAACTCATTACGAAAGTAAATACATACTTAAAAAATCATAACACTGAAGGTCTTGAGCTGCATATAATGGCTCCGTATGAGGCTACGCAATTTTCGCTAACACGTATCAAAGAAGGGCAAGAAACCATCTCTGTAACGGGCAACGTACTGCGTGACTACCTAACAGATTTGTTCCCTATACTCGAGCTTGGTACGAGTGCCAAAATGCTCAGCATAGTGCCACTAATGAATGGTGGAGGCTTATTTGAAACAGGTGCCGGAGGGAGTGCCCCCAAGCATGTTCAGCAGTTTGTAGACGAAAATTATTTGCGTTGGGATTCGCTGGGCGAGTTCTTGGCTTTAGCCGTATCTCTAGACCACCTAGGACAGACGTTTGATAATCCTAAGGCAAGCGTATTGGGATCTACTTTAGATGAGGCAACAGAAAAATTCTTAGCCAATGATAAGTCCCCTGCTCGTAGACTGGGACAGATCGATAATAGAGGATCACATTTCTACTTAGCAATGTATTGGGCAGAGGCTCTTGCAAATCAAAACCAGGATGCAGACTTAAGAGCACAGTTTGGTCCACTTGCAGAACTATTGGGCAGCAACGAAGCTAAGATAAATGAAGAATTAGTAAGTGTACATGGGAATACTGTAAACATAGAAGGATACTACTTGCCAGATGATGCTAAAACCAGCCGAGCAATGCGACCAAGCGAAACCCTGAATGGCATACTTGGAGGTTTGGCGAGAGCGTAGGGCATACTGTAGGTGGACTAATTATTAAGATGGAAAAATTTTTATTCCACATCTTAATTATCCAATTTTATTATTTTACTACTCTGATGACCTATTGTGCTTTGTAAATTCAAATAAGAAAGACCTGATGTTAATGAGCGAGCATCTATTGTCTTAACATTTTTTTCATCGCTTGCTTTAGTATTAATTCTCTCACTGTGTTATGGATTCCAAGTTCGGAACGAGGTGTATCTTCTAGTTTAATATCATTACGCAGGTTGAGTATACTAAATAATTAAACGAAAAAAGGACCTGTATTTACAGGTCCTTTTTTAATATCGATAAAGCTAAAACTAGCTGTGTATAGCTCTGTTTTCTGTGGCTGCAAGGGCAGCTTCTTTGGTTGCCTCACTGGTAGTAGGGTGTGCATGGCATACGCGTGCAATATCTTCGGCACTCGCACGGAACTCCATTGCAGTTGCTACCTGCGTGATCATATCTGCCACTCTTGGTCCAATCATATGAGCCCCAAGTACTTCATCTGTTTTTGCATCTGCTAGTATCTTTACAAATCCATCTATGTCCATGCCAGCTACCGCTCTTCCGTTGGCACGGAAGGGGAATTGACCTACTTTGTAAGTGACACCTGCTTCTTTGAGTTGCTCCTCGGTTTGGCCTACACCTGCTACTTCTGGCCAAGTGTATACTACACCTGGTACGAGATTATAGTTTATATGTGGCTTTTGGCCTGCGAGCATTTCTGCTACGGATACACCTTCTTCTTCTGCTTTGTGAGCCAGCATTGCACCTTTTACTACATCACCTATAGCATATATATTTGGTATGTTTGTTTGTAGATGCTCGTTTACTTCTATACGACCTCTATCATCTAGTTTTACTCCAGCTTTATCCGCACGTAGTCCAGCTGTATTTGGTTTCCTACCCACAGCTACCAGGCAGTAATCTCCTTCTAAGGTTACTTCGCCTTTTTTGCCTTCTGCTGTTACAGAGACGGTTTTGCCTTTGGTAGTTACACCGGTCACTTTATGACCTAAGTGTAGTTTCATACCCTGTTTTTTCATTACACGGCCCATCTCTTTACCTAAGCTAGCGTCCATACTTGCTATTATGCTTGGAGCATATTCTACTACACTTACTTCAGCACCAAGTCTGCGGTATACAGACCCCAATTCTAGCCCTATTACGCCACCACCTATTACGATTAGGTGTTTTGGTATTTCTTTAAGCTCTAGTGCCTCTGTAGAAGTGATTATGCGTTTCTTGTCTATCTCAATACCCGGTATGCTACTTGGCTTACTTCCGGTAGCTATGATGATATTTTTACCCGTTAGTTTTTCAGTCTTTTCACCTTCTACCAGTATGGTATTGGCGTCTATAAACGAACCCATTCCGGTGTAGGGGTCTATCTTGTTTTTCTTTATCAAGAATTCTACCCCTTTAGTCATTTGGTCTACCACGCTTTGCTTGCGGGCTACCATTTGCTTAAAATCGATTTTAGGCGTACCAATGTTGATACCATGGTCAGAAAACTTATGTACTGCATCGTGGTATTGATGTGAGCTGTCCAGCATAGCCTTACTTGGTATGCAGCCTACATTGAGGCACGT